>JALYIH010000110.1 GCA_030775865.1 Pseudomonadota bacterium
ATCCACGGTGTACTCAAGAATTGGCTCATTTGGTCCTCTACACAAAAAAAAAGCGACTATGGCCAAATGGCCGACGCGCCCGGGGGCGGCAGTTTAGCTCAACAGGGGGATCTCACCAATGATTGATGCGGCAGCAGAGCATCGAGCGGTCTGCTGCGTCGCAGCATAAGGCGGGCTCGAGCGTCAATCGGGTTCAATCGTCAATCGGATTCAAGCGTCAATCGGATTCAAGCGTCAATCGGGAGGCAGAGCTTCGATCGCGAGCGCATGGATCTCGTTCTTCAAGAGATCATCGACCGCGGCGTAGACCAGCCGATGCCGAGCCACGGCGGAGATTCCTCGAAACGATTCAGACACGATGCGTATGCGAAAGTGGCTTTGGCCCCCCTTCGCGCCGGCATGGCCTTCATGCAAGTGACTTTCATCCTCCACCGTGAGCTGCCTGGGATCAAAGCGACTCTGCAATCGTTCACGCAGACGTTGCGCGCGACCGGCTGCGGGCTTGTTCATGGGCCGTGCGGCTCGGACGGTGCGGGCGAGGGGGGGTCGCTGGTGGTTTTCGACTTACTGCTGAGCCATAGGACCTGTGGAAACATGAAGATCATCGTCGCCGGCGTAATTCCATACACCTTGAAATGTACCCAGGTGCTTTCCGTGAAATTTCGCGCCACGTAGATGTTCAGCACCGCCAGCAGCGCGAACCATGCGGCCCACAGACAGTTGAGGGCCAGCCAAGCGCGCGAGGACACCGCCAAGGGCTCATCGAACACGCCCTCGAACATGCGGCGCACCAGCGGCTGCTTGCCAATACCTAAGCTGCCGAGAAACGCCGCTGCAGTCAGTGCCAGCAGTACCGTCGGCTTCCACTGAATGAAACGGGCGTCGTGTAGCAGCAGCGTCGCGGAGCCGAGAATCACGACGACCGCCGTGGTGATGGCATGCATGGTCTTGAACTTTCCCGTGCGCACGCGATGAATCACCAGCAACAGAGCACACGCAACCATCAATGCCGCGGTAGCCCAATAAATGCCGAGAAACTCGAAGGCAACGAGAAAAACGATGAGCGGGGACAATTCGAGGAGTTGAGTCATCCGCGTATCATAGCCGACGAGATGAGCATCTATCTGCAACTGCATCCGGTCTCCCCGCAACGGCGCTATATTCGCCAGGCGGTTGAAGTGCTACGCCGCGGAGGGGTCATCGTGTACCCCACGGACTCCTGTTATGCGCTGGGCTGCCATATCGGTGACAAAGCCGCGCTCGAACGTATCCGCGACATTCGCCAGACGGACCGAAATCATCATTTCACCTTGGTATGCCGGGATCTCGCGGACATCGGCAAGTACGCGATGGTGGACAATTGGCAGTACCGGTTGCTGCGCGCGCACACGCCGGGGCCGTACACCTTTCTGCTCAAAGCCTCGCGGGAAACCCCGCGGCGTTTGAAGCACGAACGGCGCGGCACCATTGGGTTGCGGGTGCCGGATCACCCGGTGACGGAGATGCTGCTGAGCGAACTTGCGGAACCGGTGATGAGCTCGACGCTGCTGCTGCCCGGAGAGGACTTGCCGCGCACGGATGCGAAGGAGATTTTCGAGAAGCTCGAACACAGCGTCGATATGGTTTTAGATGGCGGCAATTGCGGCCTGACGCCGACCTCGGTGATTGATTTGTCCGGCGACCGCGCCATCGTGGTTCGACAAGGGCGCGGCGATGTCAGCCCCTTTGCGCCGACGCTCCCCGTATAATGCTGGCGAGCGTGCGGGCGAAAGAGCTCGTAAATACTTCAAATAACGAGTGTAAGCATTGGATTTAACTGTATTTCTCTACATCATTTCGATTTGGGCGATCCCGGTCCTGTTCGCCATCACGCTGCACGAGGTCGCACATGGCTGGGTGGCCCGATATTTCGGCGATCGCACCGCCGAGCTGCTGGGCCGCTTGAGTTTGAACCCGCTGCGCCACATCGATCCGGTCGGCACGCTGCTGATTCCCGGATCGCTCTTGGCACTGGGTTTGCCGCTGTTCGGCTGGGCGAAACCCGTGCCGGTCGAGACCGGTGTTCTGCGCAACCCGCGCCGCGCGATGATCATGGTTGCGCTCGCCGGCCCGGCGGCAAATTTTTTGATGGCGCTGTTCTGGTGTGGCGTGTTGGCAGCGGTTCTGCAAATCAGGCGCGGCCAAACATTGGATAACTGGGTGGTGCTGATGGCGCAAGCTGGCATCAAGGTCAATGCGGTTCTTGCGCTTTTCAATCTGCTCCCGATCCCGCCGTTGGATGGGGGCCGCGTGCTCGTGAGCGTTTTGCCGGCGCGCCTAGGTGCGGGACTCGAGAAAATAGCACCGGCGGGGATGTTCATCGTGGTGGGATTGTCGGTGCTTGGCTTGCTCGGTTGGCTGTTCCGTCCGGCATATCGGGCCATCAGTGAGCTCATCCATGTTCTCGGGATTGGACTCGCGACATGAGCGGGCCAATTCAAAATCGACGCGTATTATCCGGCATGCGCCCGACGGGGCAACTGCACTTGGGCAACTATCACGGTGCTCTGAAGAATTGGATCGAACTGCAATATCAATATGAATGCTACTTCTTCGTGGCGGATTGGCATGCGCTGACTACCGGCTATGAAGATACCTCCAAGATGGAGGAAAACACTTGGAGCATCGTCATCGACTGGCTGGCTGCCGGCCTCAACCCCGGGGTTGCCACGCTGTTCATCCAGTCGAAGGTCCCCGAGCATGCGGAACTGCATTTGTTGTTGTCGATGATCACGCCGCTCGGCTGGCTGGAGCGCGTTCCATCCTACAAAGACCAGCAAGCACAGATGTCCGATCGTGACTTGAGCACCTACGGTTTTTTGGGCTATCCGTTGCTGCAGAGCGCAGATATTCTGCTGTATCGCTCGCAGTTCGTGCCGGTCGGTGAAGACCAGGTGGCGCATGTGGAGATCACGCGCGAGGTCGCCCGCCGCTTCAATCACATCTATGGACGCGAGCCGGAATTCGAACAGAAGGTGGAAAAGGCCATCAAGAGCCTCGGCTCGCGCAACTCCGCGCTGTATCGCGCGCTGCGCAAAGAGTTTCAAGAAAAGGGCAATGCGGACGCGCTGAACAAGGCGCGGGCGCTGGTCGAGGCTAATGCGCGGCTCACGGTGGCAGACCGCGATCGTCTGCTGGGATTTCTCGAAGGCGCAGGGATATCGATACTGCCCGAACCCGAAGCGCTGCTGACCGCGACGCCCAAAGTTCCAGGGCTCGACGGCCGCAAGATGTCCAAGTCCTACGGCAACACGATCGGCCTTCGCGAGGACACGGACTCGATCGTCAAAAAGCTCAAGGCCATGCAGACCGATCCGGCGCGCGCACGGCGCACCGATCCCGGCGATCCTGAAAAATGTCCTGTCTGGGATCTGCACAAGATTTACTCGACTGCTGAGACCCAAGATTGGGTGCAGAAAGGGTGCCGTTCCGCGGGAATCGGCTGTCTGGAGTGCAAAGCGCCGCTGATCGAGAAGGTCGTGGAGGAAGTCTCGGGCATTGCCAAACGCGCCCAGGAGTTCGAGGAGAATCCGGACCTGGTACGGGGTATCATCGCCGAGGGGTGCGAGCGCGCACGGGCGGTGGCACGCGACACGCTGGAAGCGGTCCGACAAGCTATGGCAATGAACTACAGATGAAACCCGAATTGACCTTGGTTCAAAGCGCTTCGGCCCCGCCGACGCCCGGCGTGGTTGCGCCGGCCCAGGGTGAAATGCCGTTTGCGGTAGTGGAGGGGCAGCCGATTATCGAGATGCCGCGAGACTTGTACATTCCGCCGCAGGCCCTCGAGGTGTTTCTCGAGGCGTTCGAGGGACCTCTCGACATGCTGCTGTATCTCATTCGGCGGCAGAATCTCGATATTCTCGACATTCCGATCGCGGAAATCACCCGTCAGTACATGCGCTATATCGAGCTGATGCAGGTGCTGCAGCTCGAATTGGCGGGCGAGTACCTGCTGATGGCGGCGACGCTGGCGGAAGTGAAATCGCGCATGCTCCTGCCGCGGGTGGGCACCGATGATGCGTCGGAAGAGGCGGATCCTCGCGCAGAACTGGTGCGTCGTCTCCAGGAATACGAACGATTCAAGCGTGCGGCCGAGGGAATAGATCGGATGCCGCGGCTGGAACGCGATACCTGGGTAGCCTCCGCGGAGCTCACGGACCGCAAGGTCGTGCGCATTCCGCCGCAAGTGACGCTGCAGGAGATGCTGATTGCCTTTCAAGACGTGTTGGCTCGCAGCGACATGTTCGCCCACCATCACGTACAGCGCGAACCTTTATCGGTGCGTCAGCGCATGACCGATGTCCTATCCTCGCTGCAGGCGAACGCGTTCGTCGATTTCGTGCGGCTGTTTAGCGCCGAAGAAGGCCGGCGCGGCGTAACCGTGACGTT
>JALYIH010000111.1 GCA_030775865.1 Pseudomonadota bacterium
GAGAAGTTGGTGGCGTTGATCTTTAGCATCGGCGACGACGCGCGCGAGGTCCGAGCGCAGCGCTTCGATGTGCGGTTGCATCCGCGTACGCGCGCGGCGCTCCGCCCACAACAATCTTTCCGCGAACTGCGTCGGCCGCGCTCTTTGGCCTTGCGACCAAATGATCAGCGGCTCTCCCAGCAGTTGTTCCCACTTTCTAAGCGAACCCCAAAGATATCGATATGAGCATCCCAACGATTGCGCCGCATGGCGGATCGAGCCGACTTCCAGCACCGCGGTGAGCAGCTCAAAGAGGGGATTGCCGAGCGTCGCGCCGCGCTGCTCGCCTGGCTCGAAAGCATAGCGCAGGTGCAAGCCAAGGGCAGACTCGGCGTTCCTCGAAACCTTGCTGTAGCGCATGCCTGCCCCATCACTTACGAGTTCTTATGGGAGCCAATTGTACCAGGGTGCGGCATTGGGACCCCCGGGAGCGGCTCAGGCCTGGGGGTCGGTGGCGTTCGGAAAGAACAGTTGCTTGCCGTTGATCTTGTAGCTGCCGATGTGGCGCTGTCCCTCCGGGGAAATCAACCAGTCAATGAATTGCTGACCCAAATCCTTCTTGACCGTCGGATACCTCTGCGGACTGACCAGCATGACACCATATTGGTTGAACAGGCGCTTGTCGCCCTCAACGGCAATGACAAGCTCGCCCTTGTTCTTGAACGCAAGCCACGTGCCGCGATCTGCCAGAACGTACGCATTGTCGGCTGATGCTGTGTTGAGGGCCGCCCCCATCCCCTGACCTATTTCTTTGTACCAAGGGCCTTTGCTGGTCGCAATGTCGATGCCCGCCAGGCGCCAAAGATCGAGTTCGGCGATATTGGTCCCCGATCGATCGCCACGCGAGATGAGTGTGGAGCTTGTGCGTTTGATTGAGCGGAGTGCTGCTAGGACATCCTTGGATCCAAAGATCGCGGCGGGATCGCTGCGCGGTCCGATTAAAATGAAGTCGTTGTACATTACCGGGTATCGCTTCACGCCGTAACCGTCAGCCAGGAATTTCTCTTCTGCCGATCTTGCGTGCACCAAAACCACGTCGGCGTCTCCGCGACGGGCGGTATCGAGCGCTTGGCCCGTGCCCTGGGCGACAACCTTGACGTCGATGCCGGTCTTAGCTTTGAACAGCGGCAGGATGTGATCGAACAGCCCGGAATCCTGTGTCGACGTCGTCGAGGCGACAACAATCGACTTTTCCGCGGCGAGCGCCGAGCCGATCAAAGCGATGCTGAGAATGGCAGCGGTGAAATAGCGGCGGCGGCGCATATGTCCTCGAATGCTGCACATCATACAAGCAGATCCCCGGACAAGAATTTTCTCGCTTCGGCGGATCGCGGCGCGTCGAAGAAGGCCGATGCTGCGGCAGTTTCGATGACGCGTCCCTTGTGCAGCATGACGATTTCCCCCGCCAAACGCCGAGCCTCGCCTAAATCATGCGTCGACATCACCACCTTGATGCCGTGGGCGACGATAGTTTGAACCACATCCTCAAACGCCTTGGTGGCCGCCGGGTCAAGACTGGCGGTCGGCTCGTCGAGAAACAATACGGCGGGATTGCGAGCGAGTGCGCGCGCCAACGCCAGGTGTTGCTGTTCTCCACCCGACATCCGGCGCGCCGGGCGTCCGCCGAGCCCCTTAAGCCCCACCATGTTCAGCAATTCATCAACCCGGCCGTCGAGAAGCATGCCGGGGACGGAGGCAGCTTTGAGCGCATAACGAATATTGCCGGCGGCGCTGCGTCTGAGCATGGTTGGACGCTGGAACATAAACGCCCGCCGCGAGGGTGTATCGAGCCCTCGTCCGGCCCAGGTAGCGCGTCCGCTCGACGGCGCGAGAAGTCCCATGGCGATCCTCAGCAAAGTCGTCTTGCCTGAGCCATTCGGCCCAATGATGATGGTAGGACGCCCTGCCGCAAACACCAGGTTGATGCCGTCGAGAATCATCACGTCGTTTGCCGCGAAGCAAACATCTTCGAACACGATCGGAAGATCAGTCAGCGGCGAGTGTGCGCTGGTCACCGCGAGTCCCCGGATTACAATTTTGAACTTGAGACTATGGCAGCAAAGGCGCGTCGAATCCGTGTTGCGCGAGGATTTTTTGACCCGCGGGCGACAGGATGTAGAGCGCAAACTGGCCTGCGAGATCTTTATTCGCCCCGCTGAGGACGGTCAGCCCATAGTTGGCCTCGACGGCCAGCGCAGGCGGCAGGGAAATGGCCGTGATTCCAGGGAGTTGCGCAGTCGCGGCGGCCGCGCCGGTGCAATAGGACAGAAAAACATCCACGCGCCTTTCCTGGAACAGCCATACAACCGCATTGGTCGCACTGGGTGGGATTGAAAGCGACCCTGGCACATTGCCGATCTTCAAGGCCTTGCCTTCCAGCGTCGCTCGGCTGCCTGGGCGCTGAAGGTCAGCCTTTTGAAACATCGCCCACGCATAATCGCCTCCCGGATCAATCTTCGGCGTCGATGTCCCTAACTTGACGGATGGGTCGAGCATCGTGGCGAGCAACTTCGCCGGCGTCACCTTCAAACCCGGCCGCAGGAGCGCACAC
>JALYIH010000112.1 GCA_030775865.1 Pseudomonadota bacterium
GGTGGCAACTGTGGCGGTTGCGCCGGCCGCGAGCGCCGCGGGGCCGGTGCCCGCAGCCTCCGCGCGCGATGCCGGTATCGGAATGCGTACGATTTCTCCCCGAACCAATTCGCGCGTGCCGGTCCAACCGTTTGCCGCGAGCAACCGGTTCACTGGAACACCGCCGGCGGCGGCAATGCTTGCCAACGTCTCGCCGCGGCGCACCCGGTGCGGGCCGTCATTTCTCTGCACGAGGTAGCGCTCTGTCGGCGGAAGTCGCGCCCAGGCAGCGGCGATATCAGAAGGCTGCGGCATACCCGGCAAGCGCAGCGCATAGCCGCGGGGCACGAAGCGCGCCTTATTCCATATCGGAGGACGCAGGGCTGGGTTTAACACCCGCAGCGCGCCTAAATCAGCTTTGAAGGCCTTGGCGAGTGCATCGACGGGAATGTAGTCGGGCAATACCACCACGCTGCTGGGTGCATCCGGAAGATGCGTCAACGGACCGAAGTATTTCTCGGCATTGCGATCCACCTCGAGAGCCGCCAGAAACGCCACGTAGAAATTGCGCGACGCAAATCCAAATGTCGCGCCTTGATAGCGCTTGACGATCACCTCGATATTGCTGCTGCCCAGCTCTTCCTGAGCGCGGCGCAAACCGCCTGGGCCGTGGTTGTAGGCGGTCACCGCCAGCGGCCAACTGCCGAGGAGGCGATAGTTGTAGAGCATCAGATTCGCCGCCGCCTCGGTCGCGCTGTAGGGATCCAATCGCTGATCGACCAAACCGTCCACGCGCATGTACCGCCTGGCGGTTCCCGGCATGAACTGCCACAGACCGGCGGCGCCCACGCGAGAATACGCGGCGGGGTTGAACGATGATTCGACGTGGGGCAGCGCCCCGATCTCCGCCGGCACACCCCGATCAGCGAGAACTCGCGAAATACTCGCCTCATAGGCCTGCGCGCGCAGCAGGCCCTCGTGAAAGCGGTCAGCCTGGCCGAGCTGAAAGCGAATGCGCTCGATGGCCCCGCGAAATTGAGCCGGCGTGGGCTTCTCGCCAAATGCATGCAGGATGCGCCCCTCATGCGCCGTCAGATTGTCGGTGGCGCCTGAGGCAAATCGCCGCAGCAACTCTGCATAGCGCGCCTTGGCCTGGGCGACGATTCGCTCGCGTTGCCTCGGGGAATCCGCCGGATCGAAACGCAGAACTTCATAGACCAATCCTAGATCCCAGTCATCGTGCAGCAGCCCTTGGTCGGTCGTGACCTCGGTGTACACGCGGATCCAGAAGCGCACATCCGGCTCGAGCTCCGGCGGATGCGCGAAGATATCCGGCGCCTCCGCACCTGTGCTCACGCCATTGATCATGGGCGCGAGCAGCAAGAGCGCCAGCAGCAATCTTCTAATCGAGCTAATTTCAAGCAAATTCAATGGCCTCGATGGTAAGACAACGCAGATTGCCGCAGGTTGGGGCTTGCCTATTGTCGCGCAATTGGACTCGCAGCGGTGCTTACGGCCTTGTAATATCGGCGTGCCGTCGACCGCTCTAAGTGATTACAAAAAATGGCAGGGATATTTTAATCGCGTGACCACTCTCGCAGGAGTTATTCGATGATGACGTATCAGTGCGCCGCGTCCGGCGCTCTCAAGTTGTGCGTTTGCATCGCCGTGTTGATCGTCGGTCCGGCCATGGCGGCGCCGCCACCAGCGCCCACCTCATTTCCCATCGGCGCCAAGTCGTTCAAGTGCATCGCCGAAATGACACACGTACGGCATTTCTATGTCGACAACCTGGCGGGCAATTTGGACGGCACGGTCAAAGTGGCGCAGGCAGCGACGGGCAACTACCCCGTTGGCTCCGTGTTGCAGCTCGTGCCCAACGAGGTGATGGTGAAACGCGAGAATGGCTTCAATGCCGCAACGCATGACTGGGAGTTCTTTGACCTCAATATTTCGGCAGATGGATCGGCCATCCGCACTCGCGGATTTCAGGAAGTGAACAATCGGTTCGGCGGCAACTGCTTCAACTGCCACGTCAAGGCCCACGCAGAATTCGATCTGGTTTGCGACAACAACCACGGCTGCGATCCCATTCCCATCACGCGTGCCATGAGCGGCGCCTTGCAACGCACGGATCCTCGCTGCAAAAATCCGCCCGTCAGCGCCGAAGACGCTGCGGCTCTGGGTCAGCTCGGAGCAATCGTAAAAGCCTTAGGCGCGGCAAGCGCGCCCAAGCCATGACTAGGCCGTGGTTTTTCGGCGCATAGCCAAGAATACGGATTGACTGAACGTGCTCAGAATTTAGTTCTAGCTCTCAAGTACCGCGAATCCCTCGCGCCGGGCAGCGCTGGTCAACCGCGCATCGAGACACACAATCTGGAGAGTTGAAGGATCATGGTCGGCCGCGATGAGCGCGGCAGCGAGTTGCAGACTATCCGCGGCGCGCAGTGGATGCGCGCGCAGCAAACGCTCCGCCGTGCGTCGCACCGCATCCGATGGCACAATTTCGTGCCAACTGTCAGCGAGTTGACGAGCTTTCGATAGCGCGCTCGAAACCTCATCCGCAGTCAACGACATCTCTCGCTCGAGTCGGGCAAGCGCCGATGCGATTTCAATCGGCGTTCCCCACCAGATGAGCACTTGTGGGTCTTGCTTTAGAAGCTGCAGCATTGACTTGCGCGCGGGTTCATCGGCAAGCAACGGGATGACGGCCGAGGAGTCCCAGAATTTCATCCCGGACCGCGCCTCATCGGCCCTCGTCCCTGTCAGCTCGCAATGCAGCCGACCAGGGCGCCTTGCGTGGCAGGGCTGAATGGAGTGAGCTATGAAGTCCGGCGGGAGAAAGCGGCTGCGCCGGTGGTCGGACGAGGCCCCGCGCACAGAGCAAAGCAAGTCGATCGGAACCGCTGCCAGAGGATTCGATACGTTCCAGCCGGGCAATCGGTGCGTCACGGTCGTAAATAACCACCGCATGTCCGGCGCGAACCTTGCGCAAATAGGCGCTCAGATTATTTTTTAACTTTGACACGGTAGCCTTTTCCATATAGCTATAATAGCCATATCATCGCACGTTCGCTACAAACTTCGTGCGGCCGGGTTGACAACCGCAGCCCTGGTGGGACAATTTCTCTCGTAGTAGTACGAGGATGGCTGCCCGAAGTCATATTTTTGCCTCGACCGACAAAATTCCACCGACACAGGGAAGTGCAATGAAAATGCGGATTGGCGAGGAGAGAATCTCCGGGAAGGCGTTGTTCGTGCTTCTTACCCTGGCAAGCCTGGCCGGCGAGTTGGCAGCGTGTAGTGGCGGCTCACGCGGCAATCCGACACACACCATCGGCGGTGGCATTAGCGGGCTGAGCGCCGGCGGACTTATTTTGGCAAATGGTGCGGCCACCGTTCAGATCGCATCCAACGCATCTTCTTTCAAATTCGCAACGCCGCTGGTCATGGGCGCGGCCTATGCCGTTACGATTCAGGCGCAACCGGCGGGGCAGACCTGTTTGGTCATCAATGGCACGGGTGTCGTGGCGTCGGCCGACGTGGAAGGCGTGAAAATCAGCTGCACGGGGCCGTGGATCTGGTCGAGCGGTTCGGAGACAAATGGCGCCGCAGGCGTCTACGGAACGAGGGGCGTGGCGGCAACCGGTAGCGTACCGGGCGCGCGCGCCAGCGCAGTCTCCTGGACGGACTCGGCGGGAAATCTTTGGCTGTTTGGCGGTACCTATGTCGACGCCAATGGCAATCTTTTCTATCTGAATGATCTGTGGCAGTACACACCGTCAAACGGACTTTGGACGTGGATGAGTGGAGCGAGCACTGCCAGCGCAGGCTACGGCACACCTGGGAACTACGGCGTGCAGGGCGTTGCGGCAGCGGGCAATGCGCCGGGCTCGCGCGCGGGCGCGGTTTCCTGGACGGATGCAGCGGGTAATTTCTGGTTGTTCGGCGGACAGGGTTTCGACTCGTCCAACTTTGGCTCTCTCAATGACCTCTGGAAGTACGACCCCAGTAGAAGCGAATGGACTTGGGTGGACGGCCCCAGTTCTTCGTCGCCCCCGATGGCGGTGTACGGAACGCAAGGTGTAGCGGCGACGGCCAACGTGCCCGGACCGCGGTTGGGTTCAGTTTCCTGGATCGATGGTTCCGGCAATCTGTGGCTGTTCGGAGGTTACGGTGATATCTCAAACGCCAGTCCATACTCGTTTGGGCTTCTCAATGATCTGTGGGAATTTTCGCCCACCGCCGGTAAGTGGACGTGGGTTAGCGGCTCCAACACCGTTAACGCGATCGGCGTCTACGGAACGCTCGGCACGGCGGCATCCGTGAATGTGCCTGCCGCACGCTCTGCTGCCGGCTCATGGATCGACAGTACGGGAAACCTCTGGCTATTTGGCGGCATCGGGTTTGGCGGATTTCTCAATGATCTCTGGAAATTCACGCCGAGCACGAACCAGTGGACGTGGGTGAGCGGTGACAATGTGCCTAATGCGCTGGGCGTCTATGGGACGCTGGGCACAACTGCCGCTACCAACGTTCCCGGTTCACGTTCCCCGGCTGCGTTCTGGATCGACGCGGCCGGAAATTTCTGGTTATTTGGTGGGAACGGAATTTCTGCGCCTCAGACATCGGACTTCTTCAGTGATTTGTGGGTGTTCTCCCCCGCGACAGGACAATGGACTTGGGTCAGTGGATCGAGCGGCGGCGGTGCTGCCGGGGTCTACGGCACATTGGGGGTCGCGGCGCCCGGCAATGTTCCGGGCGCACGCGGCGGCGCCGCGGCGTGGATCGATGGAGCCGGCAATCTTTGGCTCTTTGGAGGGGGGAGTGCCGCCAATCCGCTGGCCGGCGGCGAGCTGAATGATCTTTGGCAATACCGACACTAGGCTGACCGGATGGCGCAGATGGCCGACAGCGGCGGTTTGATGAGTGCGAACTATCGACCCGGAGCCAGCGGCAGCGTATCGCCGTCGATGATGCTGATCTCGAGGTCAGCGGATCGAGACTTTCGACGCTGCCGAGATCCTAGGCGTCGCTGCCTCTGAGATTTTTGCCGGGTCGAAACACCAGACCGAACAGCAAAAAGATGCCCAGTGCGGCGCCCGCCGGGACCAGCCAGACGGCATGCCAATCGTGGCGCACCTGCAGGCAAGCCTGCAGCGCAGACGCCGCATGGCTGCACGACGGATCGTGGATCGCGTAACGATTCACGACGGCGCCCGACACGAAGGCGCCGACGAAGTAGCCGAGTCCGTTGGTCACGAAATTGATCAGGCCCTGGGCGGCGGCGCGGATCTTTTCTCCGGCGCGCTGATCGGTGTACACCTGGCCGCCGACGAAGAAAAAGTCGTAGCACACGCCGTGCAGCAGGATACCGGCGTAAATCAGCCACATGCCGGGCCCGGCATTGCCGTTGGCGAACGCAAAATACCTTAGAGCCCAAGCCAACATGCCGACCAGCATGATGACCTTGATGCCGAAACGGCGCAGCAGCGAAGCTAGCAATAACATGAAGGCCACTTCCGAGATCTGGCCAAAAGTTTGTATGAACGCGGCCTCCGGCACTTGGATCTCGTTCAGAAACGGATTGGCGAAGGTGTAGTAGAACTGCAGGGGAATGCACAGCAGGAATGAACCGAGAACAAAAATCAAAAAGTCGCCTTTCCTGAGTAGCTGCAATGCGTCTACGCCTAAGGCCTCGCGCAGATTGAAAGGCGCGTTGCTCGCGCGCGGCGGCGTGTGCGGCAGAAAGAGCGCATACACCGCCATGAAAACCGATGCAGCGGCGGAGATTTGCAGCGGCAGCACCAATGCATCGGCGTGCAGGCTCTTGCCCACCAAAATGCCGGCTGCGATCCAGCCCAGCGTGCCGAGCACGCGAACGTAAGGAAAACTGCTTGACTCTTTAAGATGGTGGAATGCCAGTGAATTGGTAAGCGACAGAGTCGGCATGTAGCACAGAGCGTAGAGAATGAGCAGCGGATAGAAGGTTGCGAACGCCGTTTGCTTCGACACGATCCACATCAGGCCGGCGCCGATGAAGTGCAGCGCAGCCAGGAGTTTTTCGCTTGCGAACCACCGGTCCGCGACAATTCCGATGAAGAAGGGAGACAACAGGGCGCCGATGGCCGTCGCTCCGTACGCCAGACCGATCTGCGAATCGGTGAAGTGCAGGGTTTGGCCGAGATAAGTACCCATCGTGACGAACCACACGCCCCAGATGAAGTACTCCAGAAACATCATCAGTGCCAAGCGCACCTGGGTCATGGCAGTTCGCGTATGCGGATGTGGCGCAGCTCCAAGGAACCGGGATGATCTCCTTGAATGCCGATGAGGCCGGTCTTCGCCAGGCCATAGTTTGGATATTGTGAGAATTTGCTGGCGGCGACCTTGGCTTTCCATTCGGGGCTGCCCAAGTCGTATGCAACGACCTTGCGGCCATTCAACCAATGCTCGACATGATTGCCCTTGATGACGATGCGCGTTTTGTTCCACTCGCCGAAGTGCTTGACCACGCCCGCCGGCGGCCCGTAAAGGCCGTACGCCGCCGCCGCCGCGGTCAGCCGGCTGCGGCCATCGGGCGCATTGGCATCGTCGAGAAGCTGGTACTCAGGAGCGCTCCAATAGATTTGATCGTACTCGCGTGTGCCGCGATAGAAAATGCCGCTGTTGCCGGCCTGGCCGATCTTCCAGTCGAGCTCGAGTTCGAAGTTGCCGAATTGCTCCCGAGTCACGAGGTCATCGACACTGCCCTCCTTCCTGAGAACGCCGTTCACGACATGCCAACCGTCGGGCATTCCGTCCGAGTGCCAACCGCGAAAGCTGCCCTGCAGCTTGCCGTCGAACAGCGTGTGCCAGGGGGGCTTTGGCGCCGCATCTTTTGCGCTCACCTCATTTCCCACACCCGCCGCCAATAAAAAAGCGCTTACCAAGAGCGCCGCATGCCCCATGATCCTGTTGTGCATATTTCATCCCGCGCGACATTCGCGTTGTGTCCAATCCCTATAGTGCCTTCCACGCACCTCGCGCCACCGCCGGCACAAATGCGTCCAGACCGGGCGGCGGAAAGTCGAGCGTCTTGCCGAGTTCGGCGCTCTGGTATGCCGCCATCAACAGTGACACCACTTCGAGACCGTCGTCGAAGGTCAGTTGCGGGGTTTCTTTGCCGAGGAAGGCCCGCACAAAATGGCGGTCCTCGCCCTCATAGCCGTACGCCGCGGCCTCGTTCGCGACCACCGGCATGGATCCCACTTCCGCATTTTGCTTTTCGACCAGATCCTCGCCGGTTGCGCCGCGCACCTCGCGCGAAAAAAACAGATTCAATCCGCTGTTCAGCGTGTTCCAAGACATCGAGTACTCAGGGCCCAGCAACTCCGCAGACAGGCGCAATCCGGGTCCGACGAAACTCCATGAGGTCGAGGCTTCGCCAATCAAGATTTGGCCATCGGCGGTTTCGAACTCGATCGTGACACTGGCAAAATCTTCCGACGGGCGCTTTGCGTAATCGACCTCGCGGCCAAAAGCAGCCGTGAGTTGCGCGGCATACGGGGCCCGCGACCACTTGAGGCTGGCGATATGCCCGGTGACGCGAACCGGCCGCAGCGAAGAACGCGCCGCCCCGGGTTGGGTCAGCAAGTGCCGCACCAGAAGCACCGAGTGACACATCATGTCGTTCAGTACTCCCCCGCCCTGTAATTCCCCCCGCCAGAACCAGGGAGCATGCGGCCCGCTGTGCTCCTCGGAAGCACGCGCAAGATAAGGCCTTCCGCTGCTTGCCGCGCCGCGCGCCCAAAGTCGGGTACGGCCGGCTACGATCTGCGGCGCGAATACTTGATTCTCCAAATAGCCATGCGTCACGCCGGTTCGCTGCATGAGCGCCACCATGCGCTTTGCCTCAGCGACGTTTCGTGCCAGCGGCTTCTCGCAGGCGATTCCGCGCAGCGTTCCCACCCCGCTTTCGATGGCGTGAACGATTTCCTCCATGTTCTCGAGCCGCGAATGATTCGGCCCGGTGAGCCAAAGCGCATCGATCGAAGGATCCGCCACCATGTCGCGAATCGATGCGTAGGCCTTCGCTGCACCGATGTCCAGACTGCGCGCCAGCGCGGCGGCGGAACTTGAATGTTCGAGATTGGGACTCCACACGCCGCGCACATCGGCGTCCCGCACGGCCTGGAAGGCCTGCATATGGAAGCGCGCATTGAAGCCGCTACCGACGAACCCCACGCCCAACCGGCCCGGTCCGTGGTTGTTGTTCATGAGGATTGCGGACCCAGACCCAGCTTGCGCAGCAGCTCCGGCGGCGGCCCGTCGAATGTGGACAGCGGAACGTTTCCGATGTAGCCCAGATCCTTGTGACCCGCAGGGGTGGAATAAAAACCGCCGACGGTCAGATCGCGGTAACGGGCGAAGAACCTGGCGGCTTGCGCAAACTTCGCTCCGGCCTTGGGTTCAAAGCAAATGTCATCGCAAATCGCGTGGCGCCGGGGGTCATCGAGTTCGGCGAAATATTTCTCGAAGCGCAGCAACGCCTCGGCGTCCATCCAGGCCAAGCCCTCGATCACGATCGGCCGATCCTGCAACTGACGCGGATAGGGAGCGCTCACCCACTCGTCGATAAAATCGACGACACCTACGCTTTCGGCGTCGGGCGAGCGGTCATCTGCGGGCAAAATGACATTGCAAAGTGCGCCCGCGGTCCGCCGCTGCGCCGGGGACAGCGTCAAGGGCCAGACATCGCCGGGATGATAGAGCTTGGTCAGATTAGGATCGCTTCCATATCCATTCGGCGCGAGCAGCGCCGCCGTAACTTCCTCGGCCGCTGTGCGGTGATTCAGCAGCGGCATGGCAGCCGCGGCGGCGAGCATCCACTTGATAGTCGTTCGGCGATCGGTCACAGCTCCTTCCTCCGCATCAATTCGGCAATATGATCGGACGCACGCCATGCCAGCGCCATGATCGTCAGCGTCGGATTTTTATCCGCATTGGAAGCAAACACCGCGCCATCGTTGAGGAATAGATTCTTGACGTCCCAAGTTTGGCACCATTGGTTCGTGACGGAGGTTTGGCGGTTCTCACCCATCATGGCACCACCGACTTCATGGATGATGAAGCCTCCCGGGGCGATCGCTTCGGCGCCATTGGTCTTGACTGTGCCCGTCACCCGTCCGCCCATGGCTTCAATGATGCCCGCAAAGGTCTTTTGCATATGCGCGGCCTGTCGGGTCTCATGGTCTGACCATTGCCAGTGAAAGCGCAGCACCGGTATGCCCCACCGGTCCTTCACTTGGGGATCGATCTCGCAATAAGACTTTTCATTGGGGATCATCTCACCGCGGCCGTCGAACCCAACAAAGGAGCCGTAGTAGCGCCGCGCGTCATCTTTGAGCTTCTTGCCGTAACTTCCGCGGGTTATGCGTTCCAGGCCGTGCAGCGTGCCGAAATTCGGCATGCGCCGGCCGCCGCCGAACTCGATGTGATAGCCGCGCGCGAAATCCAGCTTGCCTTTGATCTGTTCCTGATACAGCCACCAGGGCGCATAAAACGCGTGTCCGCTTGCCCCATCCTCGTTGAGCGGCGGCAGGCTTTCCAGCAGCGGCACCTGGCCGCCGACGCTGCTGCCCACTGTGTCCATGAGGTAGCGGCCGACTTTACCGCTGGAGTTGGCAACGCCGTCAGGGAACTGCGGGCTCTTCGAGTTGAGCAAGATTCTCACCGTTTCACAGGCGCTTGCGGCAAGTACGACTACTCGCGCGGTTGCAGCACGCTCGCTGCCGCTGATTTTGTCGATGTACTTCACGCCCGTCGCCAGGCCGGCACGCCCAAGCACTACCTGACTGACCATCGCGTCAGTGACGATGTGGAGATTGCCTGTGGCGAGCGCCGGCGGCAGATGCACTGTGGTCGACTGATAGTTCGCCCGGATCGAGCAGCCGCGTCCACAGTCGGTGGCCCAGAAGCACGCCGCTCGCTGTTGCATATGGGCAGCAATGATCTTCTGCGCTTTGAGGTTGCCGGGATGCAAGAGCGCGGGCGAGCGCTTGTAATCGAGCTGTCGAGTAAGGACTGCCCGGTGGCCCGCAACGATGGGAATCCCGAGGCGCCGGGCGCGTTGCTGGACCAGGTAGTCGCTGACCAAGGGCGACGGCGGCGGCAGCAGGCAGCCTTCCGGAGAATTCGGGGTGTTTTCCAGCCCCTCGGAGGTACCGTATACGCCGATGAGCCTTTCCACCTTATCGTAGTACGGCGCCACGTCCTCATAAGAGATGGGCCAGTCGAAGCCTAGGCCATCGCGGCGGTGAGGCTTGAAATCGTACGGCCCGTTGCGCAGAGAAATGCGGCCCCAGTGATTTGTCCGTCCGCCCAGCATGCGCGCACGCCACCAAGCAAAACGGCCGTGCGGGTCGTCGGTGCTTTGGACATACGGTTCGCCCGGAACCGTCCAGCCACCATCGACCGTCGCATCGTGAAATCCGAAGTCTTTTTGCGGGGTGCCCACCCCCCGCAAGGGGGCTTGGTCCGGTGTCTGAAACATCGGGGTTTCTTGTTCGGGAACATAGTTGCGGCCCGCCTCCAGCATGAGCACCTTGGCTCCTTCCATGCACAGCGTATAGGCGGTCTGACCGCCGGCGGCGCCCGAGCCGACGACGATGACGTCGTAATTCTTTTCAGTCGCTGAAGAACTAGGGGGGCTCACGTGGAAATTATTGTATACCCATAGTTTATCCAGGTACTACGGAGGCAGGGGCCGCGCCCTACCGCCTCTCCGCTCCCCGAAACAGTTGCTCGAGCGTCACACCCAACTTGACCGCGAGCGCCCCCAGGATCAGCACCGTCGGATTGTAGGAACCCCTCTCCAGTCTCCCCACCACGTTGGTATGAATGCCCGCAAGGCCGGCCAATGACTCTTGGCTCAAATTCTTCTGCGTGCGCAGTTCCCTGATTTCCTCTCCCAAACTTCGCAAAATCGATCTTGAGCGCACCTCCCAAGATTCAATCTTTCGACAGAATACTGTCTAGACATTATAATGTGTAACTGCCCGTCGGCTTTGAAGAAATTGGCGGCGCCCGGCGACCCAGCCTATTCCCGCCCCGGTCCTAAAAACAATTGCGCCACCGACACTTTCAGCTTCGTCGCCAGCTTCCACAACACCTTCAATGTCGGGTTGACTTCTCCCCGCGCCTAATTCCAGCCTGGTCTCATTGAAGTACACGCACCCACAATCGCCGTGTGGACACAATACTGTCTAGACACTAAAATGTTGAATTACAACCATTGCATGAACACTTCTTAGACACGATAGTGTTGCAACATTATAATGTTTGTTGAAGGAGGCAATGGACATGCTCGTTCTCACCCGCCGCCCGCGCCAAGTCGTGATGATCGGCCGCGACGTCCAAATCATGGTGCTCGATATTGCCGGCGACCGCGTCCGCTTAGGCATCACCGCGCCACGCGAATTGAAAGTCCGGCGCCCAGAAACCAAGCCCTACCCCGACTCGCCGGCTCAGCAATGAAATCCCGGCCCGCCCATTTCGAGCGCCTCCTGAATTTCCTCAGGCGCAAAGGCCGCTCTCGCGAGGACGCCGAGGATCTCATTCAAGAAGCCATGCTGCGCCTGCACCGCTATCGGCGCAAAGATGTACCCGTGGTCAACGAGGAAGCTTTCCTCACCCACGCCGTGCAAAATCTTTCCGTGGATCTACACCGCAGCCGCCGCCCCGATATGCACCGCGAAGTCCCCCTCGAACACTTGAACTTCCGCAATCCACTCATCGACCCCGCATCGCCGGAAAAGTCGATCGACGCCGAACAACGCCTAAACTGCATCCGCGCGCTGCTCGACGCCGCCAGCGTCCGCACGCGCGAAATCTACTTCGCGCAACGCGCCGGCTACAGCTACGATGAAATCGCCGCACACTTCCGCATCTCCCATATTACGATCCGGCGCCACATCGCCCGTGCCCTGCTGGTGATCATGGAACAGAGTCCGCTCGAGTGACACTCGCCCCTGACACACTCGAGCTGCGAGCAATTCGCGCCCAAGCCGCGGTCTGGGTGACGGACCTGCACGGTCCTGAGCGCTGCCCCGAACTCGAGGCCGGCGTGCGCCGCTGGCTCGCCGAAGATCACCGCCATGCGCAAGCCTTCGAACTCGCCACCGAGGCCTGGCAGCGCAGCGCTAATCTTCCCTCGCATCTGCCGGATCAGCCCCGCCCGTTAAGGCCGCTTGCCGCATCGGTTTCCAAGCGCAACACGCGCGCCGCTCGCTACACGCTCGCCGGCGCCGTCACGCTCACTCTCTTACTTGCCGCCACTTTCTATCTGCTCAAGGACCCGAGCCTCTCCACCGGCTACGCGGAGCAAAAGACAGTCGATCTCACCGACGGCACCCAAGTCACCCTGAACGCCAACTCCCGCGTCATCATCGAGTACACCGACGAGCTGCGTAAAGTCACGCTCACCCAAGGCGAGGTCCTGTTTAATGTCACCAAGCATCAGCGCCGGCCCTTTGTCGTCGTCATCGGCAGCCGCAAGGTCATCGCCTTAGGCACCAGCTTCGACGTGCGGCGCGAGGACAAAGGTGAGCGCTCCTTCACCGTCACCCTCATCGAAGGCCGCGTGGCCATCGAACCACTCGCCACTCCCAACGTCATCCCCATCGAGTCCATGGGAGGCATCACTCTGCTCACGCCCGGCGAGCGCTTGCACTTTGCGGCCAACGTGCCCGACGCCCTAGACTCTCCCCCCATCGAAAAAGTCACCGCCTGGCAGCACGGTCAGCTGATCTTCGAAGACACTTCCATCCGCGAGGCCGCCAACGAATTCAACCGCTACGGCAAGCGCCGACTCACCATCGATGTGTCCGTCTCCGGCAAACTCCGTGTCGGCGGTGTGTTCCGCATCGGAGACCCGGAGAGTTTCGCGCGCGCCATGGCCAACGCCTATCAACTCCGCATCATCGAGAGTGCCGACGACATAAAACTCACCGCTCCCTGATCCATTTTTACATCCCCGTTACGTCTTGACTCATGGAGACAACAAACAACCGGGGATGACCATGCAACACCGCTCGCGGCTCGCTTATGCTGTCGCAGTCACTTTTGCCTTAGCGCTTCTCTTACCACCGCTCGCCGAGCCCGCCGCGACCACCGGCAGCAGCGCGCGCGCCGAGAAGTCCCGCTTCGACATACCCGCCGAAGACTTAGGCAAAGCCCTGCGCGACTTCGCCATTCAAGCGAATTGCAACCTCTCCTACGACCCCGCCAGCGTCGAGCATCTTAAAGCCCCCGCCATCAAGGGCGACTTCACCGTGCCGGATGCACTCTCGATCATCCTTCGCGGCACGCACCTTCGCGCCGTGAACATCAACGAAAACACGATCCAAGTGCTGGATAGCGCATCGTCCACCTCCTACTCGAACTCCGCGCCCGCCGGCGCAGTCGTGCGACTCGCCTACGCCAAGCCGGACGCGCCTGCGCTGACCAATCAGGACATCCCCGCACCGCCCGCCTCGGGCAACGCCACCCGCGACGATAACAAAACCCCCGGCCTCGAAGAAATCGTCGTCACCGGAACCAACATCAGCGGCGTGGAGAACAAAACCGTGCCGTTGCTCACATTCGATCGTGATGCCATCGAACGCAGTGGCTATGCGACCACCGCTGACTTCATCACCAGCCTGCCGCAGAACGTCAAGAGCGGCAGCAACAGTCCCGATGGTGTACTCGCCCCGAACGGGTTCGGACTCGGCAACCTCGAAAACTCTACCGCAGCCAATTTACGTGGCCTTGGCGCGAACTCCACGCTCACGCTGCTCAACGGCCATCGCGTCGCGCCCTCCGCGTACGGCAGCGGCGTCGATTTGTCGATGATCCCTTTGAGCGCCGTCGAGCGCATCGAAGTGCTTACGGATGGATCCTCCGCCGTGTATGGCTCCGACGCAGTGGGCGGCGTGGTCAACATCATTCTTCGCAAGGATTTTGACGGGGCAGAAACCAGCGCACGCCTCGACACGCTGGCGCGGGGCGGCGGCGAGCTGAGGCAAATCGGTCAATCGCTCGGCAAGACTTGGGGCTCTGGAGGTGCGCTCGCCGTGTTCGAATTCCAAGACGCCAATGTCATCCGCTCCGATCAACGCTCTTTCACCGAGAATTTGCCGCGTCCAACCGATGTCTTTCCCGCATCCAAGCGCTACTCAGGAACCTTGACGGCGCACCAATCTCTCGGCGCCTCCTTCGAGCTCTTCGCCGACGCCCTGATCGAGCACAACGACGGCCTGCGTGCCGACACCCTCGGCGGATTTACCACACAAACGCAAATCATCACCAGCAAGACCAACTCGGCTTCCGCGAATGCCGGTTTCCGTTGGCAGCCCTTCGGCGATTGGCACCTCGAAGGTGATGCGCTGTTCAGCCAAGTGGACACGCTCGTGACCGCGGTGTACAACCCGCCAAATTTCGGTTACATCAACGGCACGCCGGAGCTGCGCAATCTCGATACGATCGAGGAGGCCGACCTCAAGCTAGACGGCACCCTCTGGTCATCCGGCGGTTCCAGCCTCAAAGCCGCGCTCGGCGCCTCCTACCGACAGGAGGATTTTTCTTCGCTCATTGAGTACGCGAATTTAGATCGCCCCGCCGATCGGCACATCCACGCAGCCTTTGCTGAATTTTATGCGCCGCTCGTCACCGCTGCGAACGCCCTGCCCGGCGTGCAGAAGCTCGAGCTGTCCGCGGCGGTGCGCGACGACTCCTATTCCGACTTCGGCAGCAAGATCAATCCACGCTTCGGGGTGTTCTGGTCCCCTATCGATCAAATTGGACTACGCGCGGCCTACAGCACCTCGTTCCGCGCCCCCAATCCCATCGAAATCATTTCCACCGTCACCGATACCAGCGTGTATGTCGAGAGCGGCTTTCCACAACCGCAAGATCCCAGTGGCAACACCGGCGTCATCTTTTTCGGCAATCAAGTTTTGGGCCCCGAGACCTCTCGCAATCTCAGCGCCGGTCTCGATTTCACGCCCACCGCGTTGCCGAACACCCGCTTCTCACTCAATTACTACCGCATCATCTACAGCAACCGCATCATCACTTCGCCGATTGCGGCCGACATCTTCGTCAATCCACAGATCTATGGGCCGCTGATCCGGCGGTTCCCCAACGATGCCGCGGTCGAGGCCTTTGTCGCCGGCCTCGAGCCGCCGCAGACACTGGTCGACTTCACGCCCAACCACACTGGTCTCACCGGCGTGCGCTTCGGCTTCCCCTACGGCGCAATCAACGCGGCCAAGGAGAGCACTCAAGGCCTTGATCTCGTCGCGCACTCGATTTTGAACCTGGATGCCGCCAACAAACTCGTTCTCGATTTCAACGCCACTTATATCAAGGACATCGAAACCAATTTCTGCGACAGCTGCGCCGGCACCGACCTTGTCGACACCTACGCCCAACCGCTCAAGCTGCGCCTGCGCGCAGCGGCCGGCTGGTCAGACGGCATCTTCAGCAGCAACGCCGCCGTCAATTACGCCAACGCCTACTCCGACACCAATCTCACACCGCGAGGCCGCATTGCCGCATTCACCACGGTCGACCTGAATGCCAGCTGGCACATTCGTGCCTCCGGCACGACGCTGGCTTTCAACATCATCAACGCCCTCAATTCCGGTCCGCCGCTCACAGGTCCCGGTCTCAACAAAGTCGCCTACGACCCCATCAATGCCGACCCCCGTGGTCGCCTCCTGTCCTTCCAGGTCCGTCAAGCATGGTAAGCAAACGAGCCGGTGCAGCCGCCTCGCTGCTGCTCACAGCCGCGTTCCTCGTGGCCGCACCGTTCTCATCCATCGCCTCCCCTATCAATGAAGCCGGCAAACGCGAGCTCACACCCGCGGACGCCATCGCCACGGTGCGCGTGATGCAGAACCAACTCTATTCCGGTCAGCGCGCCGACAACGACAGCACATCGCCCGACGGTCAGCGCTACCTGATTCGACTTGCATATGGCGACGTCAAGCGCAACGGCGTATGGATGGATCTCCTCACGGGCCGCTTGAACTCCCTCGACGCCGCCGCCCACCCACGACGCTGCGTACATCTTTTCACCACCGGCTTAGGATCCACCAGCAGCGGTCAGTCCGCCGACGCCGACCCAACGCCGTCCAATTTCATCCGCTGGCTCGATGACACACACGTCGCGTTTCTTTGGAGCGACTCTCACGCCCACCGCCAGATCATGTCCGTCGATCTGAAACACTGCGAGCACCGTTTCCTCACAGCGAACCCTACCGACGTATTTTCATTCGCCTCCACAGCGGCCGGCGCGCTTCTGGTCAATGCGCAAGTTCCGCGGCCCGATGGAAACTCGCGGCAATTATGGGCCCGGGGCTTCACCGTCAAGGACTCATCCGACGGCTGGTCGATTCTCAACGGCAACATCGACGGCGCGAACTGGGTTGGCCTCAATTTTGAAAACCGTTGGTTCATTTTTTCCCATGGCGCCACATGCTCCGTTGAGATCGCTGGGAGTCGTGTCGACTTCTCCAATCCCTTCTTCCGCGAACTCTCGGTGAGCGCCAGCGGCCTATACGCCGTCGTCGGCGTCGCGCCCGCCACGACACCCCATGACTGGACCCGGTATCAAGATCCTACGCTGCAACGGCTGCTCAAGAGCAATGAGACCAGCGTCATTCGCACGCCCTTGAGCTATACCCTGATCGATCTGCGCACAGGCACAAACTCTCCACTCTGGAACTCCCCTAAGGCGTTCGGCAGCCAAGTCCGCTGGTCTCCGGAGGGAGACATCATCCTGCTCGCGCCCACGTTCCTCCCGCAGAGCGCGAACAGCTCGGCTGGCCTCAGAGGCACTGCCGCCGCAGAACTCGATGTCCGCACCGGCCGCTATCGCGTGTTGCCGCTCGACATGAGCGGCCGCACCGTCGTGAGCGCTGAGTGGTCCTCACCCACCACCATTCAGATCGACACCACCGATGCGACCGGCGCCGATCCGCAAACTCAGCATTTCACTCGCGACCACGGCATTTGGCAAGCCATCCGAACAGCCGACCCGCGCCTGGCGGCGCCCACTCGCGCATCGCCCATCCATATGGAAATACGCCAATCCTTGAACTCCCCGCCGCAATTATTTGGCGTCGATGCCCGCAGCGGCGCAGAGCACCTGATCTTCGACACCAATCCACACTTGTTCGAGCGCTTCAAGCTTGGCCGAGTCGAGCGGCTGTCCGGCACGCTCCCCAATCAAAAGCAGTGGATCGGCCAGCTCATCTACCCTGCTGACTACCAGCCCGGCAAACACTATCCCCTGGTGATTCAATCTCTGTACGGACATGGCTTTGGGCCCGAGGAATTTACCCTCGATGGCTTTTGGGGCGACAATGGTATGGGATTGGGTCCCAGCGCCTTTGCCGCTTATCCAGGGCAGCTGCTCGCCACCCGCAATATCGCTGTGTTACAACTCGCCGTCGTCCATCCCTCGTCCGGCGTCGGTCAAGCCGAGGACTACCAACTCGCTTTTGAAACGCTCGCCGAACAACTGTCCGCATCTGGGTTCGCAGACCGCAACAAAATCGCTTTGGACGGCTTCAGCAAGAACGGCTACTGGGTCGAGTACACGCTATCACATTCGAAATTTCCGTTCGCAGCCGCCATTGCCGCCGACAACTACGACCCCAGCTACATTCAATCAGCACTCGCCAATTGGCGCTATGAAGACGAACAGATGAACGGCGCTCCCGCCTTCGGCGACGGACTTCAACAATGGCTGAAGAGGGCGCCTGGCTTCAATGCCGAACGCATTCACACCCCGCTGCGCATGATCGGCCAATCCGCCGGCGTTGAAGTCATCATTTCCAAGTGGGAAATCTACAGCCGCCTGCACTACCTCAAAAAGCCGGTCGAGATGTACCTCATGCCGGAGGCCGACACCCACCCCTCGCACACGCCGCAAAATCCCAAGCAAATCATTGCCGTCCAAGAGAGCGTACTCGACTGGTTCAGTTTCTGGCTGTCCGGGCGAGAGGACCCCAATCCGCGCAAAGTTGATCAATATTCCCGCTGGCGATCTTTCCGCGCTTCAGCCGCTGTTGCGGATCCATAGCTCCAGATCCAAATGGTTCATCACCTCGCCGCCAATCGCGGCGCTGCGGCTTGGGCTGCCACTCAATGCCAATTCCACGGCCTCTCGATCCAGAATCCGCTCTCTCACCAACATACCGTCCAGCAACGTGGAGCGAATGAAGTCCAAATTGCGATGAATCACTTCAGCCACATAGTGCAACGGCCGATCCTTCCACTGCCGCCGCAATATCGGCTCCGGCACCTCCGCGACGAAGGCCTGCCGCGCCAACCCGCGACTTCGCCCCCCATCAAAATGCACATCCACCGGTATGCGCGCACACGTCTCAAACACAGGCTGCGCACACAGCGGCGAAAGCGCGACCGGCGACTCGCCATGCTGGGATAACGACAGATCGTAGAACACCGGCGCGAACGCCAACGGCCCCAATCGTGTCACCATTTCCGGCGACATCGGGCCGACAGAGCTGAACCAAGACTCCGAGACACGCCTATCGCTCTCCAACGAATGCCGCGCATCGCTCGAGGCCAGCTGACACACATGCGCTAGGCGCCGCCGATAGTCCGCATGTCCCAGGCCAAACACCTGCCGGCCTATCGCCTTGCCTAACACGCTCCACAGCGTGCGGTCGCGCCGTGTCGCCACGAGCGCCGCGATGCGCAAAGTCCGCCGGCCCAAGCCATGCCTCCGCAAACTATGATCCACCGCGTACACGAAGGACGTACTGCACAACGTCGAGTCACCGCCTTCGCCGGTAAAAGTCGCGGTTGCGCGACGAGGGCTCGCCAGACCTCTCTCCAACGGTCCTCGCTGCCAGTGCGAAAATAGCGATGCCGGCTCCATCGACGGAGCCAGTGGCGGGAGGTTTCGAAACGTCAACGCGCGTGGATCTGCGCGCACTTCCACATGCCGCAAGCCCCGACGCGCGGTCGCGTGGTGTGCCCAGCGCCGCTCATCGCATACCGAATCTTGGATATAGCCCGTGTAGCAAGTAATGTCCGGCGCATTCGGCGCATCGCTCAAACACCCCAGCACGATGGAAGAGTCCAGCCCACCTGAAATCTGCGCCAGCACTGCCGAGTGATGTCCCGCCATCGAATGAACGCAGCTTCGTACCGCTGCACGCATCGCCTTCGCGGCCGCCGGGGAATCTACGATCAAATCCGACGCACCCTCAAAGCTCGACGGATGCCAGTAGCACGAGCGCCTGAGACACACACCATCCACGCCAAATTCCACACACTCGCCCCGATGAATGCCGGAGACGCTGTTGAAGGAAGGCATATCGAGATCAAGGAATCCATTCACCGCCCGCGCCCGCACGAATTCCTCATTTACCGGAAACTTAAGACCAATTTCCCGGCAGTCCCCCAAGCACGAAAACACCAGCTGCACACCGCCCTGACGCGTGAAGTGGCAAGGCAACGTGCCGCAAGGATCGTTGTAGACAAATCTTCGGCGCCGCCGGCCGTCGATCAGCACGCCGACAAAATTGCCCCAATAGCCACTCGCCAGAATCCGGCCTTTGCTGTTCAGTGCCGCTTCCGTTTCAAGCGGTCCGAAGCACGCATCCGGCGCCGCGGCTTCACTGTCGAGATCTCGGGACCGTACGAATATCTCTCCCAACACCACGCCCGCGCCATCGCGCAGCAGATGCGCGCGCATGGCTTGCGAGCCATCGGCGACGAGCACGGCTACGCCGCTGGCCGCCAGCACCACCTGCCAAGTGGGCGACGTCGCTTGTATTCGACGTCCCAGGTCTTCTGCCCACGATGAACTCGCAGCGGACTGCGCATCCCACATCAATGCGACATAGCGAAACACGCCTATACCGTCAGGATGGGCACATAGCCACACACCTTCTCCGGATTGGTATCCAGGAGAAAGTTGCCCCACTGCACCCAGCTATGTGCACCCCACGGTTGCGTGGTTACGCCGATCATCCACTCAGGATGAAAATCGTAACGGCTCAGGAACTTCACCAACGTCAATGCATGCAGCAAGCAACGCCCCTCTGCTGGGAAAACGAAGGGCCGCAGGCGGCGAAACACACCCACCATCGCCGCCACTTCATGGCTGTGCCACGCATTGCGACTATCACTCCGCCGCGCTTTCAGAACGCGCATCGACTCCACCGTCGCAGCAAAAGGGCGCAACGCCAGAGATCCTCGTACCCAGAGGTACGCCCAGAGAAAATTCAAAACATCGCGCCATCCCAGCGTGCTCGCGACTTCAAGTTCATCGCCGATCGAGATCCACTCTGCCGTCATATCCCGGCGTATTTCGACGGCGCCGGACTCTCCCTGACCCTCACGCCTGCACCCGGCACGGGGCGAACCCACACCGACGTCACGCAGCAACAATCCATCACTCACCAGCGATTCACATAGGCTGAGAGCCCCTGCCTTAACATCGCTCTCTTGCGGTGCTCCACAGGGCCCTTCACCCCAAACGGGCTTTGGCCACCCCGGCACAATGGCCGCCAACGACAGGGTCTCCGTTCGACCCATGCCAAAATACTTGTCTCGCTTCAAATCCAACAGCACCGAACCATCCGGCGTCACACATACGTAAACATGCGCCGGGATCCGATAGCCAAAATCCTCGTCGTGCTCGTCTCTCGCCAGGTCACACAACATTTGCAACAGCCTCGCCAAAGGCGGATGCGTGGTAAACCACGCATCCGCATCCAACATCTATCAGCCCACCGGCTCCCCGAACGGAACGATGAGATTGTCTGCTGGGGCGGGACCGTGCTGCTTGGTCTCCTCGGACACCTTGCCGAGCTCAACTGGTTGATTCGTCGTCATGTAAATTTCCTTGTGTCGTATGCACGTAATGAGAAACGCTTTGCTATCCGCGGTAGCGACTCAAAGCTGCGCTGTCGATCACCGACGCGTCAACTCCGAACACCGCCACACACCCGATTCCGCGGACATGTTTCCTCCGCATCCACGCATTCAGTTGCGCGCCAAACGCCTATAAACACAGCCCTAGGCTAATCTGGGCGCCCACACAAGTTATCGCCATTGATGTCCACCGCGAGCCGAACCCTACTCATACCAAGTGCCACTCATCAACTGCGCGCCTCGATTCTCAGTCCATTCGCGTGCCAGACGACAACGCGTGTCGCCTTTCACTCATCCAATCCCGCCTCCGCAGGCTCAATGCCGGGCAATGATTTCCCTTCAAACAACTCCGGCGACACGCGCCGATAGTGTTGTATCCCCTTTCCTAACGTCGCCCCACTCACCTCGAACCACGTGCCCACCTCGCGCAAGCTCGCTGTCCTTAGGCGCAACGCATACCACGCGACCAATGCCCGCCCCAATACCGCTTTATGGTCCGCCGAATACAACGCTTCAGGCGCAGCTCCCAGCAGCTTCGCCACTCCCGCGATCAATGCCTCTCTTGTGGCCGGCACCGGCGGATGCCGCGCCGCATCTCTCACCTGCGCGACAAATAAGTGCCCGCCCACCATACGCGCGTCGAGCGGCGAGCCCTGCTCAAACAGAGCCATGACATGCGGCGTCTCCGCTTTCTCCATGAATTCCCGGTAGCCCCGCAATCCGAACAATTTCTTGCGCTCCAAGGCCCGCCATACAGCATCGGTCTCCAAGCGCACCCGCGCATGTGCGCCGACATAGGCAGGCGCGGAACTGAATGGATAATCAACGGCGCGCCGCGCCAGTCCAGAACGCAGCGCGCACGCGTGCACCCGCCGCAATGCATGCGGCAGGTACTCCGGCGCCACCACCTTGGACTCATAGCGCGTTGCGAATGGGCTGACGTGCTTCGGGATGATTTGTTCTACATGCAAGTAGCGCGAGTAGCGCCCGCCAAGGCGCTGCATGCAAGCCTCCAGCGGCGCACCCAGGGTTCTTAGGAGCAACGATGCGTCATTGGGCTCCATGCAATAGCCGAACAACTGAGCACCACATTCCGAACAACACTCATCCAGCAACTTCAGAAACCCCAACAGGTGCGGAACACTGCTCCAGCGTTCAGCAGCAGCGCGGTTGAGCACGCTCGGATTGAAATAGATGTTGAAGCCCTCCTTACCCCACATGTGCACGAGATGAATCGCACCGTGGAAGTCGAGCCGGTGTGGCCGCGACAAGCGATACTCCTTCCGCTTAAGCTTCCCGTCGATGCACAGGTTCGAACATCGGGCGCATCCTGTCGATAAGAAAAAAGCCGAGTCCGAACACTAATTTTCGCAAAACAGGCAATTCCCTCTGTTGCCGCTGTGAATCTAGTGACACAATCCGCGCCGCATTTTGTTTTGAAATGACGCACGACATAAGCGTGCGACTTGTTCGGCTATTTGCCGAAAATAATGATCTAAAAGCGGGAGGTGTTCGGGAATTTAAGGCCTACTGACGACGCTACTTTAATCACAGCCCCTGATGATGAAACCCGATTAGTTTATCGGCCTTGTATCCAAAGGACCTAAGGAATGGGCAGCACCCCTGCAACACCGTTTGCGGAAACGCTGGTACAACTCGTGCTACGCGCGCATCACGCCGACGAACTTGTGCAAACCGACGACGACTGGCGGGCGCTTGGTCATATCGCGGCGCGCATGCTGTTTTGGTGCGGCGGCGCGATTTACGCCTGCCGCTGCGAAGGGAACGAAATTCGCTTCGCCTTACAAGTCGCACACGCACCCGTGGGCTCGATGGCGCACCACATATCAGGTGCCTATGCCATCCATCTGCGCCGAACGCGCGACCTCGTCGGCAGCATCTTCAAGCACTACACCGTTGTTCCACTGCAAGACGACATTTTTCTCGACGACCTGGTGCTATGGCTGCATCGTCCCGTCACGAGCACGAGGATCTGGACTGCCGATGACGCCTACCTCACACCAAATTCACTGCCATGGATTAACACTGACCGCGTCTTGAACGCGCTCAGCGTCGGCGCGCCTGGACCCGCCACGTATCGACGCCGCAAATTCGAAGCCATATCACCGCAGGTGATTGAGCTCTTCACGCGCCGACCCCAACGCGCACGCCGGGCAGATTGGCCCGACGATCCCACCGCAGAAACCCGTGCGGCTGATCACGGCACCCGACCTGCACGCCCCAGCATCGAGGCGATTGCTCGTTTGGTCGCAGGCATTTGCAAAGTCTCGTATGGAGACATGCTCACCCATACTCGCAAGCGGGCGGTCAGCAAGTCACGGGTCATCGCAACGGTGCTCGCCACCCGCAATGGCGCAACGGCTGCCGCGGCAGCGCGCCTGTTCAACCGCAGCCGTTCAACACTCATCGAGCAGGTCGAACACTATCGAGCCACACAGCCCGAAATATTCGCGGAAGCTGAGTCGATACTCGAGGCTTTCATCGCCGAAGAGCCGGAATAGTTGCGACGGTGTATGCGCAGCGAACAAAGCCGCGGAAACGTAGTGAATGCCGGCCGCGGTAATACCGGCACCTCGTGCGACACCGCCTCCGGCGGCGCGCAATCTCTGGCCGAGAATTCTTCTAGGACCTTGTCGCGAGGCGGTTTTGGTAAGTTGATCGGATCCAACGCGCTAATCGACTTTCTCACCATCTCGTGCGCAATCTGTGCCACGTCCGGGTAGTACGGACCCTTGTGCGTCGTCTCCCCATATTCCATGGCGATCCTGAGGCACCCGAGCAAGGACTCCGCGCGAGACAAGTTGTCACGCTCGGTCTCAATGGCCTTCAGCAAGAGGTTGAGTTGCGTGCCATTGCACTTGGGTGAAGCGGATCTGGCGTTTCGGCGACGATGTTTCGTCGAGAATTGGCGAGCGGGCATGGTGCGTAACCTTCGGGTCTTTCTGCTGAAACAATACTGAATTTTGCCCCTCTCCTGTACATATATCCAGTTATTTTTGGGCATTGTCGGAGTAAACGTCTTTCAACTCCACCTCGCAAATGTAAGGGCTGCTGAGGAAAGTGGAGACCCGAGTTCAATCCCGCAATTTCCTTGACCAGATCACCTTGAGTTATGGGGTCATCCACGTGGTGTCCGGTACCTCATAAGCTGCCACTATGAATTCCATAAAAACAATGGCCTACGTGTGCGCTGGCCACCATAAGCCGCCTCTGAATTGACGCATAAGCTGCCATTTTCTCCACTGATTTACGCATAAGATGCCATTTCCTGAACCGGGGATTCACAGACGCCCCTGGTGCGATTTCAACGAGACGGGGACTGGGTCGGCCGTAACAGTTCAGGTGAGACTTTAAACCTCTACCTGCTATCGCTACGGGTCGATAACTCGCGACCGTCGATTGGATGAATCCCATATGAGTGCTCTGCTGAATCCTTACGGATGGCTCTGTCACAAAGTCGTGTTGGTTGCAGTCTCGAAGGTAAACCGCAGTCCACCCGGGCGGGCCGTCGAATCGTTCAGGGTGCCAGACGCTCCTGGTGCCGTTCGAACAGCAACTGGGGCTGAGGCGTGGGTGCCTCCGCTCCCTGAAGAAACGAGCCAGAAGCGGCGGACAGGCCCCGTATCCGCGAATGGCGCGCAGCATTTGCCGCAATGCAAAGCGTCTTCGATTGATTGTTATTGAATATTGGCCTTTTTAAGACTAATACACTATTATAGTTAATCTTCTGGGATCGCAGCTAGATTAACTTTTACCAATTTTTGGGCCGTTTAAGGCCAAAACGCTATGGAAACGAATCTCCGCACCCTCGGGCCCACGGGCGCGAAAGTTGTACTCACGCTTCGAGAGCACGGGCGCTCGATCGTCCGCGTACGCGACATCCGGGCCTTGGTCAACTCCGATTATTCGGCGCGAGCCGTCATCAGACGCCTGCTGCGCACCGGCTGGCTGGCGCGCGCGACGGGCGGCGTCTACCTGCTGCTGCCTCCGGAACATGGGCCGGACAATTTGGGCGAAAACAACCCCATGGCCCTCGCGACGGCGGCCGTCGATCCCTCCTATGTGGGTTGGTGGTCCGCGGCCGCGCATCACGGCTTCACAACGCAAAACCCACTGACCGTGCTCGTCGCGGTGACGCGGCAGGTGCCGGCCCGAGAGGTCGAGGGAACCCCAGTGCGCTACGTCGCGCTGTCAGCGAAGAAATTCTTCGGCTATCGGCTGTACCCGGTGTTTGGGCGCGATGTGCCGATCTCAACTCCAGCGAAGACCGTCATTGACTGTGTCGATCGGCCCGAGTTGGCCGGCGGCCCCAGCGAGGTTGCCAGTATCCTCAACCGGGCACTGGCGACGGTAGACCCGGCTGACCTCCAAGACGCCGCCCTCAAACTCGGCTCTAAGGCTTTGCTACAGCGGCTTGGGTTTTTGACCGATCTTCTCGAGAAGCCCCTGCCCTCTGCCGTGCGCGCCGCGTTTCGCGACCGGATTCCGAAGAGCGCGCGCTCGCGCTTCGGACGGCGCGAACCGCGTGACGGAGATATTGGCTTCGTCGCCGCGTGGGGCCTGTATGTGGACGCGCGCCGTGGTGATCTTCTGGCCGAGAGCCCTCCGAGACACGCGTGATCAGGGCCAACGAGATTCGTCGAATTGCCGCAAAGTCCGGCGCGCGCAATGTCAAGAACGTCGAAACCGATATTTTGCTCACCTTCTTGCTCCAACTCTTCCATGAGCGCGGCGTACTGCAACATCTCGCCTTCAAGGGCGGCACGATGCTTCGAAAAATGGTGTTTGGTTCGCGCGGCCGGCTTTCTACAGATCTTGACTTCACCGCCACCGGCGAGTTGTCTCGAGATGACCTGACACTCTTCTTGATTGAGAGCCTCGCCGAGCCGTATCGTGGATTAACGTTTTCGGTCGGCGAGCGCAAAGACTGGTATTTGGCGCAGTCCGGCTGCGGAGCGTCCCCGTTGGTTTGTCATGCCGACAACCCGGCTGGTGTGCGAATCAAGCTCGAGGTGAGTATGCGCGAGCGCCCGGTGCTGGCGGTGACCTCGCAACCGCAGCTTCCTCTTGATCATTTCTCCCAACTAGATTTTCGTCCCGCCGACATCCCGTGCCTTGCCTTCGAAGAGATCCTCGCCGAAAAATTGCGAGCTGCCAGCCAACGCTCAAAAATCCGCGATCTGCATGACCTTGCCGAGAGCGTGGACCGCCCCTTTGATCGGCCGCTCGTGCGCGGGGTAGCCGTGCTGAAGCTATGGAGTCAACGCGAGGCACTCGATTACATCGCGATCATCACGCGGATCCGTAGCCACGCGGACTACAATCTGGCGGATCTGTCCTCGCTCCTGAGAAAGGACCAAAAACCCAATCTCGATCGACTCATTGACCGAGTGGCTGGCGGGTACCGATTTCTCGGCGAGCTTACGGAGCTGGAACGATCGGTCGTATCCGACCTCAGCGGCCACCGGCAAGATCTTGTCGCGCGCCTTACCGAGCACCTGCAACAGGGGGCGGGACCAAACCCTCCGGAGTCTGCCTAGCGCCGCCGTGTCGGGCGCTTGGCGTAGCCTCGCCCTCGGCCGGTGTTCTCGACGTGGCTGCCACTGGTTGACCAACACGATTTTGTGACAGAGCCAAACGGATATGCCGAATGCAAAAGGTTGGTTTCCGAGAGCCACCCCGTCACCGGAGATTCCTTGCTGTCCACATTCGCCCGGAATATTGCCGAGCTATGCGGCAATTCACCCACTGATCCGAACGTGCACACGATCCCCTATGGAATCGCCATCGAATCGTACAAAAAGTTTGACCTGGCCAAGCATATTGTGTCCGTAGCCGAAGTGCTTTAGTGGACGTCGTCCCGATAAGGGTAAAAATGTACTCTTATGAAGGTACATGCGTTGGCTCAGAATCGGAGGTGTCTGCGTGAGAGCGATACGAATGGCGGCGGGCGCCCTGTTGATGACCGTCTCATTGGCACAATCCCAAAAATCTCCAGGGGCTGCCGACGATGGCCCACACAACACAAATCTCCCCGCAGATCAAGCAGGGCGCGACCAGGAAAAAATTGAGGATGCGCCATCTACTGCTGCTTTGCTCGAATCCCGCATCCAAAGCCAAAGCGGCGAGAAACGCAAAGAGACCGCCGATGACTACAATGCCCAAAGTCTGGAGATACAGCGGCGGATGGCAGATTCCGCCGAAAACCAAGTGAGTGTAGGGTTCGCGGTTTTTGGCATCGGGCTGCTTGACACCGTCATCGCCTTCTATGCTTTCATTTATTTGCGACGCACCTTTGGAGAGACTCAGCGCGCCGCCAAAGCTTCGAGAGACGCCGCCGAGGCCGCGCAAGCGCAGGTCGAAATCGCTAACAAGGCGTTCATCCGCTCGCACAGGCCCCATCTCAATGTGCGAAACTTTCGTCTCGAGAGAATCGGCAAAGATAAAATTATTGTTCACTATAGAATTGCGAATATCGGCGACTCGGAAGCCACGATAGTCAGTTGGAACGAGTCGTATATATTGGCACTCGAGGAGGTCTTTCCCGCAGTGCCCCTGTACAGTCCGTCCCGCTCCCTGAGCGGTGTCGGTCCGCTCGAGATCGGTACTGCGTTGCTGGGTGCGATGCCAATAATTCAGGAGAACATTGGAGATACGGTTTTCGCCGCGTCCGAACTCGGCGAGTCCTTTTTGTATGTCTACGGCTTTATCCATTATACCGACAAACTGAAGAACCTCCGTGAGCTCCATTTCTGCAGAGTGTTCAACCCGAAGAGCGAGCGGTTTGAAATAGGCGATCACGAACAAGAGTACGCCGATTGACAGGAGCGCCCCCATCGTTGCAAAGCCGCGAGATCGCGTGGAGATGCGCGATTTCGCTGCGTCTGCGGACACATGGGGTGACCGTTCGAAACGAGTTGGCACTGGTGATCGCATCTAATCATTAGCGAAATCGCTTTTATCTTGCCTTGGATGCCTATCGATAGAGGCCACGAACCCATCGGCACGTTTGACAAAGTATTAGTAGCACGAAGTACACAAGCTGCGCTTTGATGCCACGTCAGCTAAGTCTGGAACAAATCTTCGCATGTAACGACCGACGTTCCATCGATGATGCGGGTTCGCCTGCCACCTGCGGGTTGTGAATTTTCGCCGGCGCGCCAAACCGAGATTCGGACTTGAACGCTCACACCAATTCCATTGATGCGTAAGCTTTCAAATGAGCGGCGATCTCGGGATTTTTGTAAAAAGCGTCTCGGCAGAAGTTACCTGCCTTCGCGATTGCGACCTTATTTAGCTTGCCCCCATATCGAGGAAGCGTCTGACCGCTATCCCGCAGTTTATTGAGGTATCGTTTGAACATCACAAAAGGCGCGTCCCCTGCGCCCGATTGGCGCTCGCTCTCGTCAAATTCCTGAAGCATCGCAACAACCGCCGGGTATGCGTACAGCACGTGCCGGGAAAACCCACATGCGGCGGCAATAGCTACTTTGTTAGGCCTATCAGCGATTAGCCGAGGCAGCTTCTTTCCATTGTCGCGAAGATCCTGGAGATACTTGCGCAAAACACCGAGGCAATCCTCCTTTTTCTTCGCATGGCTCTTGGGGCGAGATTTCGCATAGAGATCCCAGCGCTCAAGTAACTGCGGGAGATCACCTCGGCGCAAAATGGGTTGAGCCGGTGCGTGATTACCCCGCGATACGGTCATCACTGGGATTCCTTCCTCCCGGCACTTTTGGTACAAACGCTTCCCCGAAGTGCCGCGCTGTTTTGCAATTTGCGACAAGGCCACATAGCTGGCGTTGAATCGCTCGATCGCGCTCTCTGGTACTCGCATTCGTCCGCCGCAGGAAACAACCGTCAATAGTCTCTTCCGAATCGCATCGGTCATCACCCTCAAATCCAAGCCGGTTGCTTTGGCGGCTTCCGGCAGTGAATACGTCTTACCCTCAACTTCAATTCGCTTCGTGACAACCAGCGCGTCAAGTTCCTGCTTGTCGAGGAGGAGTCCGCCGAGATCCTTACCAACTCGGCCTCGGATAGATAGACTTCCCTCAAATACTGCTGCGACCACCGCAGCCTTTGCCGCCGCGCTTCGAAGCTTAAGTTGCATCGCCTTTTTAAGGGAAAGCGTGGAGACAGCGGACGCCGGAGTAGTCTCAAGACCAAGGCCGCGAGACACGAAGTCTTCCAGGTCATCCCGGTGCCATGCCGCATGCCGGCCGCGTCGGGGTCGAGTTTCGAATACCTTGGATTTTCGCAATTGATGGAGAACTCGGACTGGTAATCCTGCGTATTTGGCTGCCTCCCGGCCTGACAGCACGACATCTGTCGCCACCGGTGGCCGGCTTTGTTCCACATCAATGACCAGGCGCGATCCGGTTTTTGTTTTCACTCTCGTTGAGACCACGATGCCATCCGCGACCATTCGCTTCATTGTGGGCACCCAAATCCCGAACCGCTTTGCATACTCCGATACAGATAGGAACCGTTGATTCCTCGATAGCTCGCGATCACGCAGCAGCCTCTTGTCTACCGTTGCGTTTCCCCAGTGCAAGAGGCCGAAGTTGATAAATTCCTGTTTCAGGAATGCAGCGTGCTTGGAAACGGCGGTATTCTTGAGTATCTCGTTGTAGAAGGGCGCGAACTGCTTGGTCAACCCCGCGGAGGCCGGATTTCGAGCTAGAAATTGGTTGCCTATTTTTGTGAGAAACCGATGATATCCGAGGGGCCACTGTTCGAGGATGTTTGCAGCTGCGGCGATTACCGGCAGCATTCCGCGGTCGATTCCCTCGCCCTCCTCCAGGTTGCGAGGCCCCAGCAGGTGCAGTAGTTCCAAGAGCCAGCGCAGCGGTAATGCGTCGAGCCATGGCACCGGAAATCCGCAGGTGTTGGGTAGATCCGTCAGCGGTAGATCGTGCAGCTTCGCTTTCAGAAATCCCATAAGTTCAATGATCGCTTCCTCGGGCGGCGGCAACGGCTTGCTTTTGAGCTGCGCGCCGCAGCGACACTTGAGCAGCCCGGGTCTGCGCCAATCTACTGGCTTGGCACAGATGGGGCAGTGCCGAGTGACCAAACAGCGATGTGTCGGGCAGGCAATGGCAGCCTCGAGATCCCAGAAGGCATTGATATACCCTGCCTCCTCGACGCATTGTGAGCAGAATGCAGGGCGGCGCAATCGCAGCGGCGCATTACGCAAGCTTCGCCCCAGATTGTGGCCTAGAATCTTGTACTGACGACTGGCCCCCTGATCTTTGCGGTGCGCAATAGCGGAGAGTTCATCGCCGTTGACGCCAAGAACTTGCGCAAAGCGATCAACCGGGAAACCGGCTGAAAACACCTGGCCGCGGAAGATATCTGCCAGTCGCAGCGGGTGTCGCGGACTGTCGTAGCCGTTGGCTTCTGATACGCGCAAGACGAATCCGAATAGACTTTCGTTCGACAACGGGGCAGGAGTACGGACCAGTAAGTGCTGCATGGCGGCTAGCTCGCGCTCAATGCTTGCTGGAGGCTTTCGGTTTGACGAGTGCGAGGCCGGCCCCTTTTTGGTGGGCTCACGACTTCGACAGGGGTCCCAACACGCAGGACCTTTGCGATGAGATCTTCGGACGGTAACGGTATAAAACTTCGGCTAAAGGGCCGTGATATCTCGGACAATTCGGCATGGCGCCAGACCGCGGATTCGTGCGCGATTGCCAGATGCTCGAGCGTGATCTGCTTTCGATCGCCATCGATAGCATCCCAGACCGCCTGCCGCAGGACCTTCGTGAGGTATCCCATCAAGCCACCGGCGGCGCAGTAGCAGCGAAATACCATTTCGGCGGAATCAAGCCGTAGGTCAAAGAATTGGCCCATCGACTCTTGGAATGCTCCGAGGATTCCGACGAATTCCTCTCGGTGATTATCAATTTTCCAGTCAAAGCGAGGCATCAAAATAGGAGACAGAAATCGACCGGCGAGTTGCTCATTTTGGCTGATTACGGCACCACAGCTCGGCAGCCCCGCGACCACAAGGGCCACCTTACTGTCATCCACGAGAATCTTCAGCCAGTCGGCGACGTGGTGCATGATGCGGCGTGAGCCTTTGTCTTGAAAGTGCTGGAACTCATCGATCATGACCATCCGAGTCCCAGTGTTTTTCATCAACGTGAGCAAACGGATCGTTTTCGCATTTTCGGTTCCGACAGTAAAAGTCGGGTCACTCATTGCCCGTAGCATTAATTCGACAAGGCCCTTGACGGTGGGCTTTGAGGGCGCCTTCACGCGCAGGATTGGCACGTTGAGCCCGTCTCGCTTTCTTTCTTGGGCATGATTAGTGAAGCACTCTTCGAGAGCGCGACTCTTTCCGGTTCGCGATTCCCCCATGAGGGCGATGCAGATGGGCTCGACCGCGCCATCGGCATAGTCAAAACACTGTTCGAGTCGCGAGGAGGCGCGGTCAAATGCGGTATGAGGAACCAGGGTGCTGTCCACAACGTTTCTAGGATCAAGCATCGGAGACATCCTCGGTTTCGAGCACCCGATGACTGCGGTCCCGAAGGACAGGTTTGAACGTCTTCTTGGGCGCCTCCACGAATTCTGGCACGTCCCCCGGGCTCGATGCGGCAGGCGGCATTACCTGCTGCTCGCACTGCTCCGCGCCTTGGGCCAGGGAAGTGGCACTAAAGCCAATCTGTGGTGTTGTGGGCTCGGCAGTAACGACCGGCTTGGCGTTCTCGTTGTACCGGGCGACTCTTGAGCGAGTGCGCTGCTTTTTGTGAAGGACCTCGCTTTGAATGAGTTCTGCGATGTGTAATTTGGCCTCGAGCCAGCCCTCGGCCTCAAATTTGTTCTGCGCTGCGGCATATCGTTTACAGACGCGGTGCTGCCATTCCGACAGGCCGGCGGCGTATTTAGGCGACAGCGAATGCACGGTGAACATCTGCCGCTTATCCGGAGAGAAAACGATTATTTTGCCGATGTCAGCGGCGTCCACCCGTATTTCGACGTCGAACTTATCGCCGAGATCGCGGCGCAAGATCGTAAGCTCGGGCGAATTATAGAGAAGGCCGTAGAGTTCGATTCCCTTGTGCGTCAGTCGTCGTACCTCGGTGCGACCGAGAATCGCATCGAGTTTGGCGAGATCATCGGGCACCGGGATAGCATCCTGCGAAATACTTCTTTCCCACATCAGTGCAGGGGGTATTTTAAGTGTGCGATGGGGTCGCTGATGATAAATATCAGCGACCCAGGTGTGGATGATTTCCTTGAACACGCTATATCTGATGACGGCGTGTTTGACCGGATCGTACTCGCTCTTTTCGAAGATATTTTGAAACGTAGTACCCGGAGTACCGTGAGCCGTCTCTCGGTTGACGGTTCCGTTCCACCGTTCGATCTTGCCCTTAAACCAGGGCGTCTTTCGAGCCGAGTAGTGGAGTTCAATGCCCCAGGAATAGCAGGCGTTTTCAAGACTCTCACTATGAAACTCGGCGCCGTTATCGATCACCAATTCGCGCATGACGCCGTGGGCCATCCAGTCGTTTTTGATGGCAGGATAGTCTTGTCGCAGTCTTACCTTGGGGAGAAATGCGTGTTTTAGGCAACGTGCAACGGTGAAGTGGCTCGGCGGCTCGAAACTCACATGGATGCCAAGGACGTTGCGGGTGTAATCGTCGATACAGGCGGTAAGCCAGGGCCTACCGAGTGGCATTCCGGTATCGTCGTCGATGACCATCTTGTCGAGCTGGGTGTGATCCATTTCGGCGCGTTCAAGCGGGGCTTCCGTGGTTCGATGAGCGATAACAGTACGGAAGTGTCTAGTTGCCGCGACCCGGCCATGGCGCGCGGCATATCGGTCATATGCAGGAAGGGCATTAATCAATCGCTTGACCAATCGCCGTGTGGGTAACGGTAATTGGATCGCGTCGGGCCGCAGCTTATTTTCTCGGTTGATGAGGGCGGATGCCCGGTCAAGCGTATCTTGGATTGTGCCACGCTCGACCTTGAGGTACACCAGGTCGATCGCTTGAGTGACGAAATCCTCGGTTTCACTGGCGTAGCGTCTGGACTTGTTACCCTTACGGTCTGACTGGTCGATAAGCGACCTGATGTCTCTGGCCGCCTGGGTATATTTCTTCTTCCAACGGAGCACTGTGATTGGGTTGGGTGCTTTGGAGGGTTGGCGAACCCTTTCCCAAACCTCTTGGATGACACGAACGATCCGCGATTTAGTCGAAGGTAGATCCAACACCGCCGTAACGTAGGCCCGGCGAGTCTTGGCCATGTCCCATTGCTCTGGCCGGAAGTCAACGAGTGCGTTCCTTTCAGGGCCCAGAGCTGACGTCTGTTCACAGTAGAACTTCAGTTGTCCGTCGGCATAGAGCGTGCGCAGCGCAAGTGCCTTGAACTCCGAGATTCTCTTGGTGCGAGACTCTTCCGCTTGCCAGGTGTCCGCATCAATTTTTCGCAGGAGTTTGTAGAGCCGGTTGTCTATTTCGACAACGGTGCCTTCCGTAAACGTTGAAGTACTCATGCGGCACTGGGATTTCTTGGCGCGGATCGCCAAAACCGAGTTGTCGATGAAATCGGCAGGGTCGTGTCAAAGGCAAGGTAACCTTCGAGCGCGAGGCGCGCCAACACTGCGCAACCCTTCCGGCCCAGGACGCCCTTCGTCGCGCACCCCCACGTGATGGCCAACGTTGATAGGAGAACCTGACGTATCTGCTCGCGTGCGATGTCGCTGGCGGGTTCGCGGCCGTGCTTTAGAAGGGTGATCGAATTTGAAAGTTGCGGTTCCTTTGACAACTCATCAGCAACAACCATTCGATAGCCGAAGCCGTATTGCGGTAGTGCGGCCGCTAGAAGTCGAGTTCTGTTTGCAAACACTGGGTTGCTGGCGTCGGAATTGCGTTTGATTTCCCAAAGCTCTTTACGGTGCCCCCAATCGACTAGCACGTCGGGATAATGGATGTGCGCTTCCCCGTCGAGAACAAAGCGAATCATTAATGGCTGTTCGTAGAAGGCATTGGCGTCGGGAGTCGCGTCCAACCGGCGATAGGCGTTTAGTTCATTGACCGATTCCCACTGAATCATCCGACCCATTTTCCAACTAGGAAATTTGCCCGTGGCCCGAGCACGGGACCGAGACACCACCTTTCGCGATCGAAGCTTGCCTGCCTCGGGGTAGATTATTTCGAGAATAGCGTCGCGCAATACCGCCGCCGAGTGCTGCGGGTCGAGCGCTGAAGCCATCGCTCCCGCCATTTGCTTACTTTCAATTTCAAACATACGCACTCCTACTTCGAATTAGTTTTGATTTGTCCTGGTTCGTGTAGGAGCCAAAACTTAGCCCCCGGTCCTGCTTGGGCGCGCCGCTGCATGAAAGTCTCACATGTGCGATTATAAACTCGTAGTGAGGGATCTGAATCCCGCAGTATTTGTTTTACGGTATGTTGCAGCCCATGAATTGGGAGAACGAAGCGCGCCGGATTGTCAGAGCTGAACTAGTACGCAGAGGAATAACGTACAAAGGGCTCGCGGCAAGACTTGTCGCCATAGGGGTTAAAGAAACGGAGCGATCCATCGCAAATAAGATGTCCCGAGGGACTTTCACGTTTGTGTTCGTACTCCAGTGCCTACAGGCGGTCGGCGCAAAATCCATAACGATGGAGATCGCGGTAGGCAAATCGATGAGAAAACGGAAGGCCCTAACGGAGTCGGCCGACTCTGACGGTTGAACAAACGCACATCCGCCAAGTGTTTCTCGGTCGGCCCGGCGCACCCTAACGCAAGTGCTTGGCGCCTTCCAAGCATTGGGATTCAATTTTCCACTCGCATGCACGATTAGGCTGGATTTCACGGGAAACCAAAGCCGGCAACTTCGGGGGGACTGTCCTGATAGAGGTAAGCCGGGTGCATGAAGCTGAATACTGTTTTTATATCTAATTGTGTTTTTGTACAGTATGTGATTTTATACAGTTATCTCGTGGCACGTCAATCATAAGTGGCTGATTTCTAAGCGTTATGTTACACCTCCGCTGAATTATCGACTCGCAAGCCAAAGGATGTGAGAGCCCCTCGCCCGCCGAGCGATTTGCGGCGCGAAGGCTAGGTCAGCCGGCGACACACGAATTAATGGATGGTCGGAAGAGGGATTTCATCGTGCTACGTTCAGCCACATTGGCCCAACTCGATCAGACGCTACAGGGCATCAATGCTGGGTATCCGGCGCTCCCGGCCCAAGGCTGGCTGCGTACGATCCGCCTCGCACTCGGGCAGACAACCCGCCAGTTCGCCCAAGCGGCCGGCGTCACGCATCGTTCCGTGGGTACCGTCGAGCGCGCCGAGGCTCGCGGGGATGTGACGCTTGCGATGTTGAGTCGTTATGCCGCAGCTCTGGGGTGCGATCTGCAGTACGTTTTAGTGCCTCGCAAGCCGCTGACCCAGATCCTCGATCAACGAGCAGAGGCCATCGCTCGCGAGCTAGTCGCCAAAGTTCGCCATTCGAGTGCCCTCGAGGGGCAGGACACATCAGAGGCTGTAGGAGAGCGAGAAATCGCAGCGCTGAAGCGCCGATTACTCGACGGCAACCAGTCGCGGTTGTGGCGGTGAGCTCCGCTACGCGGCCGCATATCTTGATGAATGCCGCAAAAATGAACCTATCGGCTGCGCCCATGATTCGCGCAAGCTTTGACCATAAAAACGAAGCAACGAATTGATACCTTGATTGATGCGCATGTTGCGCTTCGACGTCGCGAAGAGAGAAATCTAAAAGACATGGAGAATAAACCGGATTCGGAGGGCTCTGCTGCTTCGTCACCGTCGCCGGTTTTGCCCGACTGCCCATTTTGTTTTGCGCCGTTGCCAGAGGGTAAGCGCCATTCTTGCGTTCCGCTTCGCGGTCGAGTCCATGCGGATCCGAGTCGAGCGTTCTACTACAACTCGAATGGCAAGGCCCGCTTTGTGCGCGTCCGAAAAGGCTGGACTCCGCCGGCGGATCTTCCCGGCGACGAATGGGACTACTATCCACGGGCGCACCACTGGAACAGTGGCCCGAAGTAGCAGGGGTGACCAGGTCACCCCTGCTGGCCCGATGCGAAAGAAGCGCCGACTCCGCATCGATACCCATGATTGACGCGCATTGCTGGATGCGGCGTGCGGCCTGGACCAGGGGTGAGTGGCTGCCGCCGGCATTAGATGGGTTTTTGACCGGTGGGCAACAGCGAGACCAGAAAAATGGGCCTGTACGACGAAATCTACTGTGACGCGGAAGTGCCGAATGTCAGCATCGCACCTAGTAGTGTCTTTCAGTCCAAGTCCTTCTGCTATCCGTGTATGCAGAAGTACCGGATCACGAAGGGGGGACGGCTGATTGATGCGTGGGGCCGAGACCTCGAGGTCGAAGGCTATCTCTTGATGCTGCTGCAGGATGGCGGGCCGGATACGCCGGAACTTCGCGCCCACTTCATTAATGGGCAGCTGCAGTCGATCGTCGAAGTTGATGAAGGGGTGAGGGACTGCGTGTACGGCTTGGCCGCTTATCGATGGTTCGCGCCCGGGCCATCTTCTGGCACTGGCATGTTCTGCGACGTACCGGATCCTCCGGCGACTGGACAATCTCCCATCGCGGATGCGTCCCAACCCACCACTACTGGCAGCAAGTTTTTAATTCATCCGGATCTGTCTAGAAGCGCCAAAGTGGAGTGGCCTGATGTCGATCTCGATAAATGAGGTACCGGTTAATTTGGAAGATCGTGATTTATGAGTCCCGATCATAATGATTGCTCAATCGGAATTAGCGAATTGGAGAGCTAGACCATGGGCGTGTATGACGAAATGTTTTGCGAAGTTGAATTACCAGATCGAGCTGCTCCCGCCGACACCTGGTTCCAGACCAAATCTCTTCCGTGGTCAGGGTTCATCCGTTATCGGATTACCGCGGCGGGGCGTCTCGTTGATGAGGGCGGTCGAGATCTCGAGCCGACGGGATATATTGATTTTCTCAGAGGCGACGACGACGCCCCCAATGGACTGATCGAGTATCGAGCGCGGTTCGTGGAGGGCGCTTTGAAAAGCATCGTTAAAATCGGTGAGCCGGATGATCGAATCTATGGGCTGGAGTCAATTCGCTGGTTCAAGCCCCAGAGGTGACGCGAATACCTGGATGCTCGAGATTTGGCCACGGATAGTCTTTATAGCCGGCCAAATCTGTTATTCCCAACGTGATTTGGCCGCGGATATTATTTATGGCCGGCCAAATCTATGTTTCCTCTTGATAATGGTTTATATCAAGATCAAAAATTTGAAAGCGCGGGCCGCGTTCTCCTTCAACTTTCATCGTAGGTTCCGTACCATGCTTGAACTTCCTTTTCATGTCTTCTGCTTTAACGTCCGGGGGAATTCCGGCGAGTATCGGCTCGATCCATGGAGAACGCCCACGCGTCCATGTCGCGGTCCTCCTGAGTCATGGCGCGGCCGTACAATTTGAGATGCCGCGCCTCGCGACGTAGTTCGATTTCCTTTCGGATGTCCTCGAATGATTCCGGGTCTGGGTAGCTGGTTAGATTCATGACGTAGTCCAACGCGATACCCCGTTGCTCGCTCGTCGGTAGCTCCGTCAGTAACAGCTCGGCCAACCGAAGCTTGTTCTCGTCCCGCAGCTCATTAAAATGTTCCTGCGCCAGATCATAGTGCCCCTGCTGAGTCCGCTTCCATGATCGCTCGCCAAAGAACGTTGCGCAGCGGAATGCGGCGTAAAGGACCAGAACAACTATCCCTACAATTGCGACAATGTTATTCATCGGTGTTGCCTTCCTTAGCGGTATCGTCAGGCGCCCCCGCATGGGGGAGACGATATCGTAAACCTCGCCGGCCGTGCTCGCAGAGCCATTTAGCCACCCGATATTGGGCAAGCTTCATATAAGGCGAAGTTCACCCTCAAACATCCATGCGGCCGTAGATAACCTGCGCCTGATCGAAACAATTCCGATAATAATAGGCTAGATCGATCGGCAATCCGACGAAATCACTGGCGGACCCTTCACTCTCCACGATCTGGCGATGATAGAACTCAACAGTCTTACGCGAAATATCGAGGAACGGGATCTCCATGACTGTTAGGTCGTCAAGGTGGGCAAGGAATTTGTCCCTATACGTCTGCATCTCGTTGACATACGCCGCGAATTCGTCGGTGGTCATGCTGAGGTGGTCAAGCATCATGACCTCGAAACGAGAAGGCTCCGCTACAACTTTTCTCCAAAAATGCTTGCCGTTGCGGTCCCCGAGGAGCTTGCACCATTCGATCACCGCCATATCGATGAAATTGCTGTCGATGGTGATCCAGAACTCCGGGCTCACCCTGGTCAAGCGATCGTGCCCAGCACGATAATAGGCCATGTTGCGAGCGAAGCAGGCACACAGTCGCACGACGCGTCGAAGGCGATCTCGGTGAGTCACGACGGGCGATCACCCTTCTTCATCTCCGCTCGCTACGCCCCGTTCGGCGGGGCGACTTACAGGCCGGCGCCGATGCGACAGGAGGTAAATCATCGTGGGTTAAATGCACTCGCCTATCCTTCCCAACGCGCCCTGCATCGATCGCTATTGCAGCCGCTGTAAGGATTTCTTGGCGATGCTCCTCGAATAGCCGGAGGTACTCACCTTCAGGTTGGGTCTTCGGAAAGCGGCCGAGATCATCGAGCACGGCGTGGGGCAAATACACCTCTACCTCTTGGCCGCGCCACTCGATGGGGATGAGCAATGATTCGAATCTTCCGAGTTTGATTGGCCAACGAAGAACATTGGGCACCACGGCGCGGAGACGCACACCAGGTCCGAAATCGCCCTCGCTTCGCAGAAAGTGAACGCTCTCCTTTTCCAACGCCTGGCGAATGGCTCTCAATCCCTCAACGACGAAGATGTCCCCCCGACGCTCCTTTTCGTAGTCGCGGACAGTGCTGAGGCTGACATGCGCCGCTATAGCAAGCCGCTCCTGTGACCAATCCACTAGCGCGCGACCTGCTCGAATCTGCGACGGTGTGATGGGGGGGTCCTCGGGCATCTGAACTCCTCGCGTGCGGTAGTCATATAGTTTATTTTCGTTTTTGTATCACAGACGATAATCGTCTGTCTATAGGTGCGTATGTTGGGAGGTCACGCACTTTTTGATCACCCTGTAACCGTCGCCTGTGCTTAAATTTCGGCATATTGAACAGACACCGCCCGCTTTCGCGGGGTGACCATCATGAGCAGCCGAACTGAGCACCAGGAAGATAACAAGGTGAGCTTTCCACAACTAATGGAGGAATGGGGTACGCCGCTACGATGGAGATGCAGCGACGCGCAACTGGTTCTTGAGGCTGGCGCAAATTCACGAGATCGAATCGCATTTAATTTAGAAATGAGCCCGTCCGGATGGCTTTCAGTCGATGGCCATAAGATTGAAACGGCCGTGGCTCAAATTTACTGCGAAGACTCCTCGTACGCCGAGGCGCATGCCAAGGAAATGGTGACGGGAAAGTTAACTCTCATAGAGCGTCAGGTTTTTGCGGAAATCGTGTTGCCGACAGAAAAATTCCAGGCGCTACAGTCGATGATTGCTTCCGGGGCGAAGCCCGTCGATCTTGTGATTCATGTTCGTGATCTTCAGTCGGACGGATACGGAACTGGCACTTGGGATAAAAGCACAGCCGAACGTGGTTCTGTGATTTCCAATTGCTCATTGACATGTCGTGTCGCCAATCCGATCCCGGCGGAATCCGATGCCCGCGTCTCCGGAATTCTCGATACCATTAATAAAATAGAAAATCGCACCGCTGAGTGGAGCAAAGTCCTCCCATGGGTGATAGGGCTGTTATGCATAATTGCCGGCATCCTCTTGATAAAGAAATGGTAGGCGTCGTGCTCGACGCGTGGCGGACGGGCTTCAGGCCATTTCCTACGCGCACCGTAGAACTGGGTTCGTGGACTCACACCCAAGCCAGCCTAGGTGGCGCGCAAAACCGGGGCGATAGCTGGTTTGCTGGGGGCAGCAAAGCATGATCCGCGTATTCATCTCTAGTCCCACAATTCACGAATAGAGGGTTCACAATAACTTATGCCGTTGAAAAAACTGCTAGGGCTCTTCAAACAATCCCCAGCGCCACCAGCACCCGACAGCAACGCGAGTGAAACGGAAAGGATTGTTGCCCTTATCGATAAATCGATCGATACCTATTGGACCTCCAACTATGAGGTAACGAAAGACTTCAGAATGGAATTTGTCCGAGACGTCGCAGGGGACTTTCGGGAAAAGGCATTCCAATTGCTTCAAAGTAGTGACCCGCTACTGGAGAATCGTAAAGCATTGACGGCGACGGTTATATCGCTTGCGAAGTTACAAGTGCTTGTTCTCGATAAGGTCGCTGACTCGGATGATTCACTGCTCGCCAATACATGTATATCGGGCGAGCTGAAACCTCGTCTTTTCGAAATCTGGAATGCTGATCCCAAATTAAGAAAGCTAGTTGAGCCGGCCACTCAGTTGGAGCGAAAGGACTGGAACGCGGTTTGGAATCCAGTCTTGTTCAAATATCGAGTTACCTGGGCACGGGCGAACATACTTAACGGCATTCGCATACTTCTGAATGACGGAGACGCATCCGGAGGGAAAGATTGGTTCCGCGCGTTGTTCATCTCACAGTGCATCGCCTGCGAAGACGACTTCCGCGAAACCATCGATATGCCACCGCTTCTTGACGAAGATCGCTTTAAATCTAGACTTATGGGCGTTGCCATAAGCACGCTTTTTAATAGAGTTCTCGAGGGCCACGAGCATCCGGTTATTGCATGGCGAGATTTGCTGATGAAGGATGAGTTCGGACGCCTATGCCTGGCAAAAGCAGGGATATGAGGACAGATTGGCGTTGTCCGGATTGTCCCCCACAAACAGGGCCAGTCAAAAGCTCGCTTATATCCCCAATCGGTTACAAAAATATCGCTAGTTGGTTATAAAGGAGGGGTCGCGCTATCGGGTGCGAAGCCGGTACCTTCGCCTGTGGCTCGCCACCCGCAAACGCCAGTCCAAGCGCTCATTCCGCAGCTGCGGGACGAGGAGCGTTATGCGGCGGCGCTGATGCAGGTCACCCCCGCCTGCCAGGCGTTCACCGGCGCATAATGAGGTCATGCCACACAAGGCCACCACCGTCTGTCACCGATCGGCATAAAAGAGCCGGGGATGATCGGCTTAATGGAGCCAGTTTTAGGTAGCTAAAACAGACATCCCAGAGGGGTTAAGAATGGGCAGGTTTTGAGGCGTTGGCAAGCTTCGG
>JALYIH010000113.1 GCA_030775865.1 Pseudomonadota bacterium
GCTTGTCACGGTGCGCAGGGGGAAGGCATGGCAGCCGCCCATGTGCCGCGCATAGCCGGCCAGTCCGCGGAGTACTTGAAGAAGCAGCTGGATGACTACGCCGCAGGCACCCGCGACAGTCCGGTCATGACCAATTTCGCGAAAGCACTCAGCGACGAGCAGCGCACTACGTTTGCCGCGCGCTACGCGGGGATGTCCGCCGCGCCGCTGCCCCGGGCCAGGACCCCCAATTCGGTTCAGTCGGCGCGCGGTCATCAATTGGCCTATCAGGGCGATGAACAGAGGCGCGTCGCCGCCTGCAACAATTGCCATGGTCCCGACGGCATCGGCGTTCTGCACGGCGCGCCCTATCTTGCCGGGCAATCGGCGGACTATCTGGCGAGCGCGCTCAAGTCATTTCAGCAAGACACGCGCAGGAACGATGCGGGTGAATTGATGCGCTCCGTCGCCAGGCAGCTGAACGATGCCGACATCGTCGCGATCAGCGGCTATTTTGCCAGCGTGAATTCTTCCACCCTGATCGGACGCTGAAGGCCGGGGACCGGCATTGGTGGCCAGTTCGTGAACGACGAGTCTCATCAGTTCGGCCGTCTTGGCTGTTTCACCAACCTGTGTTAGCACCGTTGCGTTATTCTTGGGAGAATGTTCAATCGACTCGCCATTGCCCTCATGTTCGCGCCCTGGGCGGTTCACGCCGCGGTTCCACTGGAGCTGGAATCGAACCAGGGTATGGTCGTGACCTCTCAGCACCTCGCCTCCGATGTGGGCGCAGCCGTTCTGCGCCAGGGCGGCAATGCGGTGGATGCGGCGGTCGCGATCGGCTATGCGCTGGCGGTGACGCACCCTTGCTGCGGCAACCTCGGCGGCGGCGGCTTTATGACCATTCACTTGGCGAACGGTGAAAATAGGTTCATCAATTTTCGCGAGAAAGCACCGCTGGCAGCGCGCCCCGACATGTTCCTGGATGCACAGGGCAATGTCGCCGGCAACAAAAGCGTGGACGGATATCTTGCGGCCGGCGTTCCCGGGACCGTCATGGGTTTGGAAACGGCGCGTCAGGAATTCGGAACATTGCCTCGGGTCAGCCTGATTGCGCCCGCGATCAGGCTGGCGGAAGAGGGGTTCATTTTGAACCGAGGCGACGTCGACGTCTTGGCAGAGGGAACGAAGGGATTTCGCGACCAAGCAAATGTTGCGGCCATCTTCCTCAAGAACGGAGAGCCTTTCGTGCCGGGCGACCGTCTGATCCAGAAAGATCTGGCGGCGACACTGCGCGCCATCAGCGATGGCGGGACGGATGCCTTCTATCGCGGCGCGATACCGGCAGCCGTCAGCGCCGCGTCGCATGCTCACGGCGGACTGCTCACTGCCGAAGATTTTGCTGCATACACTGCGACGCAGTCTGCGCCGATTACCTGCTCTTATCGGGGCTACACCATCGTTTCCGCACCGCCGCCGAGTTCGGGAGGCGTCACGTTGTGCGAAATGCTGCAAGTACTTCAAGGCTACCCGCTAAAGGCGTTGGGTTTTCACTCGAGCGGCTCTGTTCATGTCATGACCGAGGCGATGCGCTATGCCTATCGCGACCGCAATACTTATCTGGGCGATCCGGCATTCATCGATAATCCGGCTGCGCGCCTGCTGTCGGCGCGTCACGCCGCGACCATTAGAGCCCACATTCAACCGAATCGTGCCACGCCCTCCGCCGCGCTCGAGGGCCAAGCGGCGGCCGATGAACACGCCACCACCACGCATTACTCGGTGGTCGATCATTGGGGCAACGCCGTGGCGGTCACCTACACCATCAACGACAGCTTTGGCGCCAAAGTCATCGCCGGCAGCACAGGCTTCTTTTTGAACGACGAAATGGATGACTTTACCGCCAAACCCGGGGTTCCGAACATGTTCGGTTTGGTTCAGGGCAAGGCCAATGCGGTCGCGCCCGGCAAGCGCCCGTTGAGTTCCATGACCCCGACAATCGTACTCAAGGACGGTAAGGCGGTCCTCATCGTCGGCACGCCGGGTGGATCGCGGATCATCACCACGGTGCTCGAAGTCATCGTCAATGTCATCGATCACGGCATGACGCTGCAGGAGGCGGTCGATGCGCCGCGCATCCATCATCAGTGGTGGCCCGACACCATCGCGGGAGAACCGTTTGCGCTCTCGGCTGATACGGTCAGATCTCTGACGGGAATGGGCTACAAGGTCGCTTACCTGGAGCCATGGGGTTCCGGCAATGCCGCCGAGTCCATCGGCATCGCGCCCGCGGATGCCAAGGCTGCCAAGTCACTGGGATTTCCGCGGCCCGATGTTCTGTACGGTGCGCACGATTCGCGTGCGCCCGCCGGCTCCGCCGCGGCGCCCTAATCTTTTTTGTTCTAAAGGTACTCACCATGATCAAACTCTCGATTCTCTACCCGAACAAACCCGGTTCGCGCTTCGACATGAATTACTACGTTGCGACACACATGCCGTTGGCGATGCGCCTGCTGAAAAAGAATTTGCGCAAGACCGAGGTGGATGCGGGCCTGCAAGGCACCGCGCCCGGCGAAGCACCCGCCTTTCATGGCGGATGCCAATTCTATTTCGACAGCATCGAGGCATTCATGGAAGTCTTTGGGCCTGCGGCAGCGGAGCTCCAAAGCGATATCCCGCGCTACACCGATGTGGCGCCGCTCATGCAATTCAACGAAGTCAAGCTGTCGGAAGCAGCCCGATAGGCGCGTCGACTCGGGACAGCCGGTGACGGTACACAGTCTATTTCCCACGCTGGTATATGCGGCGGCACTGCAAAGGGGCAACTCGCGGGACTTTAATCGGCAGCTATTGAAGGAATGCCGGCAGCTTCGTTTGGACGATGCGGCGGGACGTCGATGGTCCCTCGAGAACTACCCGGGGAGCTATACCTCTTATGGCTCCGTGCACCGCCTTCAGACCATTTCGCCGACTTTTGAATCGTTGCGGCGCAAGCTCAAGCGCCACATCACCACCTTTGCCGCCGCGGTCGAGTGGGACCTGGAAGGTCGCGAACTGGAGATGACCGACTGCTGGATCAATATCATGCCGCGGCATACCGTGCACAGTTTGCACCTTCATCCTCACTCGACTTTGAGCGGCACCTACTATGTGCAGGTGCCGCGAGGATCGCCCGGCACGAAATTCGAAGATCCGCGACTGGATCGATTCATGGCAGCACCGCCGCGCAAGACGACGGCCGGGCGCGATGCACGGCCGTGGGTGACATTTCCGGCTGCGGCGGGCCAGTTGCTTTTATTCGAGAGTTGGCTTCGTCATGAGGTTGTGCCCAACTCCGTCAATGCGGAGCGAATCAGCGTAAGCTTCAATTACAACTGGTTCTAAAGGATACGTATGTCGGCCAAAGCGTCGGACGCCACCATGGCGGTCTTCCTGGATTTGGAAAACATCGCCCTCGGCGCACGCGATGCCAAGTACCCAAGCTTCGATATCGAGAAAGTGCTCGAGCGTCTGTTGCTCAAGGGGCACATCGTGGTGAAGAAAGCCTATTGCGACTTCGAGCGGTACAAGGACTTCAAACGTGGGCTGCACGAAGCGGCGTTCGAACTCATCGAAATTCCGCACGTCAGGCAGTCGGGCAAGAATTCCGCGGACATTCGCATGGTCGTCGATGCCCTTGATCTGTGCTACACCAAGGGACATGTCGACACGTTCGTCATCTTGAGCGGCGATTCGGATTTTTCGCCCTTGGTCAGCAAGCTGCGCGAAAACGCGAAGACCGTCATCGGTGTCGGCGTCAAAAATTCAACCTCGGATCTGTTCATCAATAACTGCGATGAATTCATTTATTACGATGATTTGGTCCGCAAAGAACCCTCCAAAGCCCGCCGCCGCGCTGCGGCAACGGCGCGCGCTCCCGCCGCCAGCGAGAGCGCCCCGAGCGAGCCCAAGGGCCCGGAATTGAACGACGCGCTCGAACTGGTTGTCGAAACACTGGAGGCCTTGACCGAAGAGCGAGGCGGCAGCGAGCCGATCTGGGGCTCCATGATCAAACAAGCCATCAAAAGGCGCCAACCGGGTTTTAACGAGCGTTTCTACGGCTTCAGATCGTTCAACGACATGCTGGCCGACGCAGAGAAACGCGGGCTTCTAAACCTTAGGGCGGATGAGAAATCCGGCGGCTATACGGTGCGGGTGGCCGACAGACCGGCTCCGCGCACGCCCTAGCGCTAACCGCAGGTCACGATCACGGCCCCCGGTTCCAACCTCACTTGCGGCGCGGCTGCGGCCACCGCGCCCATGGAGAATACCGTAGCTCCCGATCCTGGCACCGCTGCATAGGCGGCATGCGGGCCGAAATGGGCGATCAGGGTCCAGCGCGCATCCTTGGTCAATCGCCATTCCACTCGCAGCACGTCGTTGACAATCTCGAAGCGGCCGCCGTGCCTCATCGCCGACAGATGAGGTGCCAGATGACGCCGCCGCAGCGACAGCAGTTCTTGGATGAAATCAAGACGCGCTCGATGCGGCGGGACCTTGCGCTCGTGCCACTGAAGCTTGCTGGCGCGGAATGTCGATTCAGCATTGGGATCCGGGATGCGCGCGACGGCCGCGTCATCCGCAAAGGCCGCGAAGTGCTTGAACTCCCGGCGCCGGCCGTTCGACACCGACTGCGCCAGCTCCGGACCGAAATCGCAGAAAAACATAAACGGTGTGGATGCGTCGAACTCCTCCCCCATGAACAGCATCGGCACTTGGGGGCAGAGCAGCAGACAGGCGTAGGCGGCCGAAAGCAGCCGCTCATCGGCAAACGATTCGATACGGCCACCGAAAGCGCGGTTGCCGACCATGTCGTGATTTTGCAGAAATCCGACGAACGCGGCCGGCGGTAGATGACCGCTCGGTTCGCCTCGCATCTTGTCTCGGAATGCTGAATATTCTCCTTGGTAGGCAAAGCCTTCCGCCAGCGAGCGTCCCAGTTTCCGCAGCGGCTGCGCGGCATGGTCGGCGTAATAGCCATCCGACTCGCCGCAGCTCAAGACATGCAACGCGTGATGCACATCATCATCCCATTGCGCGGTCGCGAGCAGCGGCTCGCCCTCGACATTGCGTTCAAGATAGCGCGCTTGATTGGCATTGTTCTCCAGCAGCAAGTGTACTTGGCGGTCACGTCCCGGTCCCTCGCGCAATGCGCGGGCGATTTCGCTCACGATATCGGGGTTCGATCGGTCTCGCATCGCATGCACGGCGTCCAGCCTCAAACCGTCGAAGCGATATTCTTCGATCCAATAAAGCGCGTTATGCAGGAAAAAATCGCGAACGGTGCGGCTGTGCTCACCATCGAAATTGATCGCGGAGCCCCACGGTGTTTTTTGCGCGAAATTGAAAAATTCCGGACAGTAGGCGTGGAGATAGTTCCCCTCCGGACCGAAGTGGTTATACACCACGTCGAGCAACACCATCAGCCCTTGCGAATGCGCGGCATCCACAAAAGCCTTCAAGTCCCCTGGACTGCCATAGCAATGCGCGGGTGCGAACTGCAGGACGCCGTCATAACCCCAATTGCGCTCGCCCGGAAACGCCGCCAATGGCATCAACTGCAGCGCGGTGATCCCTAAGTCCTTCAGATCCCCGAGCCGCTGAGCGGCGGCGGCAAACGTGCCTTGCTCCGTGAACGTGCCCACGTGCAGTTCATAGAGCACGGCATCCGGCCACGATCGTCCGCTCCATGCCGGGCTGCGCCATGCATATTCATGGGGATCAACGATTTCGCTGGCGCCGTGCACACCTTCCGGATTACTGCGCGACGCCGGATCTGGCACGGCAAGCGCTTGGGCGTCGGCGGTCTGCACGATGAACTTGTAGCGCGAGCCGGCACGTGCCGCGGCGATGTCGATTTCGTGCCAACCACCCTGCCCGGCATGCATGGCGAGCCGCCGGGGCGCGTCGCCTCCTGTCCCTAGCAGCTCCAGTGCCACGCGCGGGCTGGAAGGTGCCCACAAGCGAAAGCGGGCGCCGCCTGCGGCTTTAAGCGAGGCGCCAAAAGGCATTGCATGCGCAAACCGACGGGTCAGGTGTCCTCGTCCTTCCGATGTTGCGGCCACCAGCGCTGCAGGAGCGCAGCCGCCCAGTCTTTTCCTCCAAGGCCGAATGCCAACGCCAGCGCAAGCATGAGACCGCCCAGTATGATGAGAAACGTTCTTTGCACGATGTCGCCGCCGATCTCGACCTGGCTCAAAGCGATCATCACGACGAAAGTCATGATCACATACCGGACGATTCTGCCCAACATGTCGGCGTCGGGGATCTGCGCATCGACGCAGTAGCTTTGTATGGCGTTGCCGACGAAGCGTGCGCAGTACGAACCGAACACGAGGATCAGCATCGTGATGAGCAGTTTTGGAGTGAACAGTACGACGCGGCCCAGGAGGTCCGTAATATAAGTGAGGCCCAAGCCATTGAACGCAATGATGAGGGTCGCCAAAATCACCAGCCAAAAAGCAACTATCCCGAACAGCGTGGTGGTATCGCCACGCATACCCGCCTGCCTCAAGAAATTATCCGTGCCCGCGCGCTCGGTCAACACATTGAAGTTCATCGCCCGCAGGGAGCGTTCCACGGCGAAGCGCACCGCCTTGGCGAACAACCAGCCGACAGCGACCACGAGCAGCGCCAGCAGCAGCCTGGGCAAAAACGCAGCGATTTGGTGCAAAAACTCTCGAGTCGCATCCACCACCATATCAATGCTTTGCATAAGAGCCCTCCATTATCGACCGCTCCAGTCGAGAATTCCCTGTAACGGAATGCCAACCCAACTGGGCCGATTGCCGAGTTCATAACGCAATTCGTATAGTGCCTTCTCGAGTTCGAAGAGTCCCAGCATTCCTTGCCCTGGCTGCAACGATTCGTACAGCGCCGCGTCGCGGGCCGCCGCATCGTAGGCCGACAGAAACGCCGCACGCACCTCGAGTTCCCACCCCCGCGCCAGCGGCGCCAATCTCGCCGCCTCACCCTCGTTGTGCGCAACGCTTCGCAAGGCGCTCTGTTGCACATACCCGAAGGAGCGCATCATTCCTGCGACATCGCGCAGCGGCGAATGCTTGGCTCGCCGCTGCTCCAGGCTGTTCCCGGGCTCGCCCTCGAAATCGATGATGACGAAATCATTGCGCGTCACCAGCACTTGCCCAAGATGATAGTCACCGTGAATGCGTATTTTCTTGCCCGGCGTCGAGGCTTTCGCACAGGCCTCGATGCGCTCCATGATTTGACCGCGTTGCGCCAGCACGGCGCTGGCGCGCTCGCGATCGGCCGCCGGCACGATTTCCGCGTTCGACGTCAGCAGATCCAGCGCATTGCGTGCCTCGTCGAGAGCACGCTGCCGATAAGCGTCGATGTCGGCGCGGCTGAGCGCCTGGGGCGCAAACGCCGCATTCTTGGTCGGACGTGCCAGCGCGCGATGCAATTGGGCCGTTCGCAGGGCCAGCACCCGAATCAATGTCAAATAAGCCTCGTGCGCATTGGCGGGCAGCGCATCGCCAGCCGGCGTGGTTCGGTACTGTTCAAGATGGCGCCTCACATATTCCAGCGAGTAGGTCCAGCCATCTCCCTGATTCGCCACATAGGCCTGCAGCATCGCCAACAAGCGAATCTGGCCATCGTTTCCGATATATTCCAGCACTCCCGCGAGCGGCGCGCAGTTGGCATAGTGCGCAACCTCGGTCAGGTAGAGACCCATTTCGAGCTCCGGGTTCATGCCGACACGCAGCCGCCGATACCCCTTGAGCATGAGCCGCTCGCGCATATCGACGACGGTATTCGAGCTGGAACCGCGGGGCCGATCCACAGGCAATGACGCGAAATCAGGCCCGGCAATCTCCGCGAATGCCGCTGTACGCCTGAATTTCAGCTTGCCCTGCGACATGGGTATTTCGCGCCCCGCGGCCATGGCCCCGACGACCGCGCGACAAAACATCTCGTCCGCGAATGCGTCGCCCATCACCCCGACATTGGCCTGTTGACGAACTTTTGCGACAGCCGCCGTCGACAGATTCCGCACGCGATCCTCGTCCCGTTCCTCCCAGGCCAATGCCAGCGGCAAGAAGTAGCTCGCGCGCTCCTCTGTCCCATCGAGTTCGAGCAGCGCCACCAGCCAGCACACTTTTCCTTCCTGCCACAGCACATGCTCGCTGATGCGAGCGCGATCGATTGCGGTGCCCTTCGCCGCATACCAACGCTGAGTCTCGATGTAGCGCGGCAACGTATCGGTCTCGAATTGCGCGCGGGTCTTCTCCGCCATGCCGATGCGCCAAGGCACCACCCGCTCGCGAAACAAACTGAGCCAGCCGTCGAACAGCACCAGCACGGGGCGTTCATCGACGGACACGACTTGCTCGTGCCAGGACGGCACGGCCGCATCGGTAGCCAGTCTGAACCAGTAAAAGCCGTAGGCCGCGATGGTGAGGAAGTAAGGCAATTCGCCAATGGGCGGGAACGTCGTGCGCCCGAGCATTTCCACCGGCACGCGGCCTTTGAACGCCGCGAGATTCAACTCAACCGGTTGCGCCGAACGCGAGAGGTTTGCGACACACAGGATGGCGTCGTCGCCGAACTCGCGTAAGTAAGCCAATATTTTGCGATTGCCCGGCCTCAAGAACCGCCGCGCGCCGCGCCCGAACGCTCGGCTGGTCTTGCGCACCGCGAGCATGCGCTTGGTCCAACTCAGGAGCGAACTGGGATCGCGCGATTGAGCTTCGACATTGGTCGAAAGGTACCCGTACACCGCATCCATGATGGGCGGCAGGTAAAGGCGCTGCGGATCGGCGCGCGAAAACCCGGCGTTGCGATCCGGACTCCATTGCATCGGCGTACGCACACCGTTACGGTCACCGATGAAGAAATTGTCTCCCATGCCGATTTCATCGCCGTAATAAAGAATCGGAGAGCCGGGCATGGACAACAGCAGGCTGTTCATCAGCTTGATGCGGTCCATGTCGTTTTCCATCAACGGAGCCAACCGGCGGCGGATCCCTAAATTGATTCGCGCCTGCAGGTCCGAGGCGTACGTCGTGTACATGTAATCGCGTTCCTTGCTGGTCACCATCTCCAGGGTGAGTTCATCGTGATTGCGCAGGAAAATTGCCCACTGGCAGGTCTCGGGGATATCCGGCGTTTGCTGCATGATTTCGATGATGGGGTAGCGGTCTTCCTGTGCGATCGCCATGTAGATGCGCGGCATCAGGGGGAAATGATAGGCCATGTGGCACTCATCGCCGTCGCCGAAGTATTCCCGGACATCCTCGGGCCACTGATTCGCCTCCGCCAAGAGAAAGCGGTTCTTATAGGAAGCGTCGATGGCCGCGCGCAGCTCCTTGATGACGGCGTGGGTTTCAGGGAGATTTTCGTTGTTGGTGCCTTCGCGCTCCACCAGATACGGGATGGCATCGAGGCGAAAGCCGTCGACGCCCATGTCCAACCAGAAATGCATGATCTGCAGTACGGCTTTCAGGACCTGCGGATTGTCGAAATTCAGATCCGGCTGATGGCTGAAAAAACGATGCCAGTAATAAGCCTTCGCTTGCTGGTCCCAGGTCCAGTTGGAAGTCTCAGTGTCGGTGAATATGATGCGCGTACCCAGGTACTTCTGATCCGTGTCGCTCCACACATAAAAATCGCGCTGCGGCGAACCCGGAGGCGCATTTCGGGACTCTTGAAACCAGGGATGCTGATCCGAGGTGTGATTGATGATCAATTCGGTGACCACTTTGAGTCCAAGGCGGTGCGCTTCACGCAGCATGTTGCGGAAATCATCGAGCGTCCCAAATTGCGGATGCACGTTTTGGTAATCGGCAATGTCGTAGCCGTCGTCTTTGAGCGGCGAGGGATAAAAGGGCATCAGCCAGATGGTATTGACGCCCAAGTCTCGGATGTATTCGAGCTTCGAGGTCAGACCCTTGAAATCTCCGATGCCATCATCGTTGGAGTCGAAGAACGACTTGACGTTGACTTGATAAATGACCGCGTCTTTGTACCAAAGCGCATCGTCGGCAGCGATGCCGGTCGACGGCGCGGTATCGAGAGCCGGGACTTGAACGTCGTTCATCTACTGCGCTTCATAGGTAGTAGTCGAAGTCCTGTTCGCTGCGCACGCGCCGCCGCAACCTAAAGACATGAGCCGGCGCGCGCTGCGGATCCAGCAAAACATAGTTATGGCGGCCTCGCCAGATATAGCGCTGATCGCTCAGCAGGTCGTGCACCTGGTATGGCTGGTCGGGATCGAACTTCAAAGCACCCACGTCCAGATCGATCCAACCCGACTGCGCCTGGTGTGGATCGAGGTTAACGACGGTAAGAATGACATTGCTGGAGACGGAGTCGATTTTAAGGTAAGCAATCAGCTGATCGTTGTCTATCTTGCAGAAATGCAGGCCGGAGTCCGATTGCAGCGCAGCGTTCTCCCGGCGAATTCGGTTCATGCGCGCGATCAGTGACCACAGGCTGTCGGCCTGTTGCAAGGTCCAGTGCCGTAACTGGTACTTCTCCGAGTCGCGATACTCCTCGCTGCCCGGTTCGCGCGGCGTACTTTCCATGAGTTCATACGTCGGACCATAAATGCCGTAGTTGGCGGAGAGCGTCGCGGCGAGAATCAGTCTTGCTGCATACATCGGCCGCAGGCCCGACTGCAGCGTCTCAGGCAGGATGTCGGGAGTATTCGGCCAGACATTGGGACGGTAGTACTGGCGGCCGGGCCCTGCGGCAAGTTCGGTGAAATAGTCCGTCAACTCCTGCTTGGTGTTGCGCCATGTAAAGTAGGTGTACGACTGCGAAAATCCGAGTTTTGCCAGTCGGTGCATGATCTTGGGCCGGGTAAAGGCTTCGGCCAGATAGATGACATCCGGATGATCGCGCTGGGTCGCGCCGATCAGCCACTCCCAAAAGCCGAATGCCTTGGTATGCGGGTTGTCGACCCGAAATATTCTGACGCCGTGCTCAATCCAAAAATCGACGATGCTCTTCAGTTCGTTCCACAAGGCGCGCCAGTCGCCGGTTTCAAAATCGAACGGGTAGATATCCTGGTATTTCTTGGGAGGGTTTTCGGCGTATTGCACGCTGCCATCGGGCCGATGCTTGAACCATTGCGGATGTGCTGTCACGTAGGGATGATCGGGAGCGCATTGAAAGGCAATGTCCATGGCGATTTCAAGACCCAGCGCGCGTGCGACGTTCAACAGCCGGTCGAAGTCATCGAATGTACCCAGCTGCGGCAAAATGTCCTTGTGTCCGCCTTCCGCCGATCCGATCGCCCAGGGGCTGCCGACATCATTGGGCTTGGCACGCAGGCTGTTGTTCGTACCCTTGCGATTGATGCGGCCGATCGGATGGATGGGCGGAAAATATAGAACATCGAAACCCATTTCCGCCAAGTAGGGCAGCCGCGTTTCGACATCCTTGAAGGTTCCATGAGATCCTCGCTCTGGAGCAGCCGATCTGGGAAACAATTCATACCAGCTGCTGAACGCGGCGCGTTTGCGATCGACGATGAGTTCGAGCGTCTGCAAGGCGGCCAAGCCTCGATCCGAATAGCGGGCAACGATGGCCGCCCGGGCCGGGTCCAGCGCCAAGGCCTTCTGATCTGCAATCTCCGTTGCCGAGTTCTTGAGACTTTCCAGCAGCTGTCCGGACCACTCCTTGAGAATGGCAGCATCGCTGCCGGCAGCTCGCGCGGCAGCCTCGTCGATGAGCGCGGCGCCGACCTGCAACGCCACGAGGATGTCGCTCTTGTCGACGCGCCTTTCAAATTCGCGCCGCCACGATTCGAAATGATCCACCCAGGCCATCACCGTGTACTGGTATCTCCCCGGCAACGGCGGCGTGAACTCCGCCACCCAGACATCGTTGGTTTGCGCCCGCATGTCGATTTCATAGTCCGCGTTGGCCGACGCCGGCATTTTCCAGCGCAGCATCACGCGAATCTGGTCGTGGCCATCCGTGAAGCAGTGCGCTTCAACGGCAACCGGTTCGCCCGCAATGCGCTTGGCGGGAAATCGCCCACCATCGACGACGGGTAGAACGGCATCAATGACGGCCCGCGCCCTCCCCTCGGCGATAGTTGCAGTGGCATCCGATGCGGGCGCCTGGGCTGTGTTTTTTTTAGCCGGCGCTTTGCGCTTGGCGCTAGCCACGAGCTTCCCAGCGCAGGATCATGGTCGACAGAGGCGGCAGATTGAGGTTGATCGACTCCACGCGGCCATGCGAACTCACCGGTACGGATTCCACGCCCCCCAAATTGCCCCAGCCGGAGCCCCCGTACTCCCGCGCATCGGTATTGATGACCTCGCGCCAGATGCCGCGCGCGGGAACGCCGATGAGAAAGTTGGCGCGCGGCACCGGCGTGAAGTTGCACACCACGAGCAGTGGCGCCCCGATCCCGCCCGATTTTCGCAGAAACGCCAGCACGCTCATTTCCGCGTTGCCGACATCCACCCATTCGAATCCTTCGGGCGAGAAATCGATCTGGTGCAATGCCGATTCGCGACGATACACGCGATTCAAATCCCCGATGAGACGTTTGACACCAGCATGCTCTGGCAGCTCGGAGACCCACCACTCGAGTTCCCCTTCGTGCGTCCACTCGCGGCGCTGTGCAAACTCACCTCCCATGAAGAGCAATTTCTTGCCGGGATGGGCCCACATGTAGCCAAAAAGCGCGCGCAAGTTGGCGAACATCTGCCAATCATCGCCCGGCATCTTGCCGATGAGGGATCCCTTGCCGTAGACGACTTCGTCGTGCGACAACGGCAGTACGAAGTTTTCATTGAAGGCGTAGATCAGCGAGAATGTCAGCTCGCCGTGATGATATTTGCGGTGGATCGGATCCTGCTTGAAGTACGCGAGCGTGTCGTGCATCCAGCCCATGTTCCACTTCAATCCAAAACCGAGACCGCCCATTTCCGGGGGCCGCGACACCATGGGCCACGCAGTCGATTCCTCCGCGATCATGGTGGCGCCCGGGTAATCCCGATATACGGAATGATTCAGGATGCGCAGAAAATCGATGGCCTCGAGATTCTCCCTGCCGCCAAACCGGTTGGGGATCCACTCACCCTCTTTTCGGGCGTAGTCCAAATACAGCATGGAAGCCACCGCATCGACGCGCAGTCCGTCGATATGGTATTTCTCGAACCAGAACAGCGCAGAAGAGACGAGAAAGCTGCGAACTTCATTGCGTCCGAAATTGAAAATCGCGGAATTCCATTCGGGGTGAAAGCCTTGGCGCGGATCCGCGTGTTCATAAAGGTGCGTGCCGTCGAAGTAAGCCAATCCATGTTGGTCCGCGGGAAAATGCGACGGCACCCAGTCGAGAATGACGCCGATGCCGCGCTGGTGCAGATGATCGACGAAATACATCAAGTCCTGGGGTGTCCCATAGCGCGCCGTGGGCGCGAAATAGCCGGTAGTTTGATATCCCCAGGAGCCGTAGAAAGGATGCTCGGTGATGGGCATGAGTTCGACATGCGTAAAGCCGAGCTCGTCGAGATAGTCCGCCAGCGCATGCGCCAATTCGCGATAATTGAGAAAGTGGCCATCCTTGCGGCGCCATGACCCTGCGTGCATTTCGTAAATCGACATGGGCGCGTCCAGTGCGTTGCGCGAGGCGCGCGAACCCATCCATGCGACATCATTCCAGGTGTAGTCCAGCGCCCACACCCGCGAGGCGGTGGCCGGAGGCAGCTCACAGAACACGCTAAAGGGGTCCGCCTTCTCGACCGAGTAGCCGGCGGCGCGTGAGGTAATCCGGTATTTGTATGCCTGCCCGTGCTGCACCTCCGGGACCATGCCCTCCCAGATCCCGGATCCATCGGGCCGCGGTGCCAGCCTGTTGGCGCCGGCAGTCCATCCGTTCCAGTCACCTACCACCGAGACTTCGGCGGCGTTGGGCGCCCAAACCGCAAAGCGCGCGCCGCTGCCATCTAAGCCTAAGCGAGAACCTAACTGTTCGAACAGCCGGCCGTGTGTGCCCTCGCGGAACAGATAAATATCTTGATCGGTCAGCACGGAGGCCGGCTCTCTTGATGCAGCATAATCACCTCGGTGTCGCCACGCTGATCAAGGCGCCGCGCAATCGCCGGGTTCCGTGTGGCCCGGCTAAAGTTGCACCCATAGGAATGCGGTCCGATTCACACTAGGCTCCCGGTGCTCTCAATACTGTCATCGGCGGACGGTACAGCATGTAGGACTTTGCTGGCCCCAGAAAACAGGCGCGGCGCGTCTTCATCCATCTCAGTTTAGCCGCAATTCACGCGGCGCGGGGATCAGCGGGCGTTCTGCACCAGCCGATACCCCACCGCCGTTTCGGTCAGGATGTGCCTGGGTTGGGCGGGGTCGTCCTCGAGCTTTTGCCGCAAATGGCCCATGTAAACGCGCACATAGTGTCCGTCTTCGGAATGCGCGGGACCCCATACCTCGCGCAAGATCTGCCGATGCGTGAGTACTTTGCCCACATTCGCGATCAAGAGACTGAGCAGACGGTACTCGATGGGCGTCAGGTGAATAGGGGCGTCGCCTTTGTACGCCGTGCGCTGGCCCAGATCGATTCTGACGTCTCCGAAGGCAAACACTGCGTCCGGCGCGGTGGCGCCTTCCAGGCGCCGCCGCGATGTGGCGCGAACTCGCGCGAGCAGTTCTCCGACACCAAAGGGTTTGGTCAAGTAGTCGTCCGCGCCCGCGTCCAGCGCCTCAATTTTGTCCTGTTCGCTCACCCTCGCCGACAGCACGATGACAGGCACCTTGGACCAACCGCGAAGGTCGCGCAGGAATTTAACGCCGTCTCCATCGGGCAGCCCCAAGTCAAGAATGATGAGATCCGGCCTGCGCGTTCCGGCTTCCGTCAATCCTTGGCGCATCGTCTCCGCCTCGTGGATGCTCCAACCCTCCGCCTCGAGTGCGGTGCGGACGAAGCGCCGGATTTGACGTTCATCCTCGATGAGAATCGCAACGGGCAGCGGCTCAGCCATCAACGATCCGTGGTGGAAGCCCTAATGGGAGCGTGAAGGTGAAAATGGCGCCGCCACCGGGGCGTTGGGCGGCCGTGATCCTGCCCTGATGCGATTCAATGATGGCGCGACAAATGGCCAGTCCCAATCCCACGCCGGGCGTCGCCGACTCTCGCTCGCCGCGGGTGAACTTTTGAAATACCGCCTCCTCCCTGCCCGCGGGCAGTCCTACGCCATTGTCGGCGACAGACACGCTGAGCTGATCGGCGATGACCTCCGCCGACAAAGTCACGGTGCTGCCCGGCGGCGTGTACTTCGATACGTTCTCCAGCAGGTTTACCAGAACTCGCTCGATCAAGACGGCATCGAATTTGATCAGAGGCAGATCGCGGGGCAGCTGAACCACGACGGCATGGCGCTGGAGCATGCCGCGCGCGGCCTCGAGGGCCGCGCCCACCACTTCTTCCAACGGCTGCCATTGCAAGTTCAAAGTGACTTCACCGCTCTCGATGCGAGCCATATCCAAGAGATTGCTCACCAGCGTGCTCATGCGGCGCGCCTCGTCCTGGATTGCCTGCGCGGTTTCCAGTTGCACGCTCGACAATTTGGGCGCGGTGAGCGCCAAGGATTCGGCCAAACCGACGAGTACCGTCAAAGGCGTGCGTAAATCGTGCGACAGCGCCGCGAGCAGCGAATTGCGCAGGCGCTCGGATTCCATCTTGAGCAGCGCATCCTGGGCTACGCCGACGTAATGCACGCGCTCCAGCGCAATTGCAATCAGCGCCGCGAACGTGTCGAGCAGCTGCCGTTGCTCCGGAATGCGCAGCATGCGCCGATTGTGCGCCTTGACGGCCAAGACGCCCCGAGCCTTGGTGGGCGCACGCAGAGGAATGTAAAGCACTTCGCTGCCCGGCAAGGTGTCCGTGCCGAAACCCGCCGGCTGCCCCCGGTCGAACGCCCACTGGGCAGTACCGATTTCGACCGTCAACGCATCGGCGCGCTTTGCATCGGCACTCGGGGTGCTGATCAGTCTTCCGCTGGGATCCGGCAGCAACAACGCTGCGCTCGCGCGAAATGTACGCTGGATGGACTCATCGCTGATTCTTACCACTTGCTCGACTTGGACGGCTCCCGACAGATCGCGTGCAATTTCATACAGCGAACCTGCGCGTTCCTCGCGATGCGATGCCACGCGGGCCTGGAAGCGCAGGCCCGCAGTCAGCTGGCCGGCAATCAAACCCACCGCCAGCATGATGAAAAACGTCAGCAGGTATTGCACGTCGCTCACGGCGAACGAAAAGCGCGGCGGCACGAAGAAAAAATCAAAGGCGCAAACGCTCAACACGGCAGCCAGCGCGGCGGGCCCTCTTCCGAGGCGCACCCCCACCAGCACCACGGTCAGGATGAATATCGCCACAATATTGGAGCGATCGAAGTGCGCCGCCAACGGCATCGATAGCAGCGTCATGCCCACACAGGCGATGGCGGCCCACAGATAGCGCAGCCGTTTCGCATGGCGCCGCTCGCTCACCTCCGCATCGGGCAATGCCGGCACCTGCGCGTTTTCGCGGCCGCTTTCCGTAGGTTTGATCGCGGCACGGCCGATTTCGATCAAGTCGATATCGGGCGCCAGCATGGCCAGCTTCTGGCCGCTGGATCTTTGCCAGGGCCACAGGCGCCGGATGGGATCGCGGCCGATGACGAGTTTCGACAAATTATTCTTTCGTGCATACGCAATGATGCTCTCGGCAATCTGCGCATGCGCGATGACTGCCGTGGTCGCGCCCAGGGCTTGCGCCAGATTCAAGTTCGCGAGAATTTTTTCGCGCTTTGCGGCAGCCAAGCGCTGCAGGCCCGGTGTTTCCACATAGATCGCATGCCACTCGGTATTGAGCTGGCCTGCCAGGCGTGCCGCGGCCCGAACCACCCGTTCCGCCGCCGCATCCGGACCCACGCAGGTCAAGAGCGCAGTAGCGGTCTTCCAAACGGATTCGATGGATTGATCGACGCGATAGGCCTGAACGTCACCCTCGACCCGGTCCGCGGTGCGCCGCAGCGCAAGTTCGCGCAGCGCCATCAGGTTGCCTTTGCGAAAAAAATGGTGGGCCGCACGCTCCGCTTGGTGCGCCACGTACACCTTTCCCGCCTTGAGTCGCGCCAACAGCTCATCCGCCGGGATATCGACCAGCACCACTTCGTCGGCTGCATCGAACACCTTGTCGGGGATGGTCTCCCAGACACGGACATTGGTTATCCCGCCCACCACGTCGTTGAGGCTTTCCAAGTGCTGGACGTTCAGCGTGCTGAATACGTCGATACCCGCCGCCAGCAGTTCATCGACGTCTTGCCAGCGCTTTGGGTGGCGCATTCCCGACACATTGGAGTGCGCCAGTTCGTCGATCAAAATAAGCTGCGGCTGCCGGGCAAGCGCTGCGTCCAAGTCGAATTCGACCAGCGCTTTTCCTCGATAATCAATCGATTTGAGCGGCAACACTTCCAGGCCTTCGAGCAAGGCGGCGGTTTCCGTACGGCCGTGGGTTTCCACCACACCGACCAGCACCGCGCGGCCCTCGGTCAAAAGCTTGCGGGCCGCGACCAGCATGGCGTAGGTCTTGCCGACGCCGGCCGAGGAGCCGAAATAAATCCTGAGCTTGCCGCGCCGCGCCTTGAGTTCCTGCTCCTTGGCTTTCGCCAGCAGCAGGTCCGGATCGGGGCGTTGGTCAGTCGATGTCGCCATCGACGCTATTGTGCGCGATTGCTGCGCGCGGCGGCGGAAATCGTGCAGAATATTATGGCCGTACCGGAGACCAGCATGACGAGCAGCGCGCCACCCGAGCCCATTTTAGAACCGGATCTACCGATCATCGATCCGCATCATCACTTGTGGGACTGGCCGCAGGCGCTGTTTGCCAATCGGCCTGTACCGCAGCATGGATTCGACACCGTGATCCGCCGCGCCATGCGGTATCTGCTGCCTGAATTCCTGGCAGACCTCAATAC
>JALYIH010000114.1 GCA_030775865.1 Pseudomonadota bacterium
CGGGTACTACTGGGTTCCGGGAACCTGGGTGCAGCCGCCGCGAGTCGGCGTGCTGTGGACGCCCGGATACTGGGGCTTCGCGGGCGGGGTCTACGCCTTCCACGGCGGCTATTGGGGTCCGCACATCGGGTACTACGGCGGCGTCAATTACGGCTTCGGCTACGTCGGCGTGGGATTCGCCGGCGGGCGATGGGAGGGCAATTCTTTCGCCTACAACCGCTCCGTCAACAACGTGAACGTGACGAACATTCACAACACGTACAACGAAACTGTCGTCAACAATGTCACCGTCAACAAAGTGAGCTATAACGGCGGTCCTGGCGGCACGCGCGCGGCGCCGACGCCTCAGGAAAAAGCAGCCGCCACGGAGCAGCATGTGCCGCCCACGGCGATGCAACACCAGCACGTCCAAGAAGCGATTAGAAATCCCGCGCTGGCGGCGCGCACCAACGGTGGGCATCCTGCCATTGCGGCTACTCCGAGGCCTGCCGCATTCAACGCCCCGGGTGTCGTCGGCGCGCACGGCGCGGTTACTCCACCGGGTGGTGTTGCACACACGCCCACGCCAGGACAGCCCAACCTCGGGGTTCGCACCCAAGGACAACCGGGGCAGCCCAACGCCGCGGTTCGCACCCAAGGACAACCGGGGTAGCCCAACGCCGCGGTTCGCGCCCAAGGACAACCCGGGCAACCCAACGGCGCGGTTCACCCCCAAGGGCAACCCGGACAGCCGGTCGCCGCAAAACCGGCGAAAGCTGCGCAGCCGGCGCGTCCGAATGCTGAGCAAAAGAAAGGCGAGCACGAGAAGTAGCAGCGAGTAAGTCAGCTAGCAGACAGCGGCCGAGTGGGTGCTCGGCCGCTGTCATTTTGATGGCGGCAATTATTTGGAAGCCGCTTGCACCACCGGCAGCTCGACGAAGCTCGCCGCCGACCCGCCGTCGAATATCTTGATGGATGCTTCCGTCAGTACCGGCGTGGAAAAACTTAAGACGTCGGTCCGCGAGGCGACATTGCGTTGATCGCTGACCAACCACGTTTGCCAGCTCGTCTGGCCTTCCTCACCGGCGCCTCCCTCGGCAAGCCTGCCGTTAGCAGTCCAACGATTAGCCCTCTATCGAAGCGGGTTGCGGTGACGGTTGGCAGGGGGCATGATCGCTCAGCGGGCAGGCAAGCGAGGGGCAGACGAATGGGTTCTTTGTCTTTCACCGTATCCGACGGAGTTGCGACCCTGGCGCTGCAACGCTCGACGTGCAGCAATGCGATCGACATCACCGTCATCCGCGCCATACATCTCGCGCTCGATCAAATCCAAAAGGGCGAAAGCGGCGCAAAGGCGGTGGTGATCACCGGCAGCAATGACGTGTTCTGCAGCGGCCTGGATCTTCATTCCATCGATTTGAAAACCGCCGAAGCAAGGCAGAGGGCGCATTTCGAAATGCGCCGCTTCATGGATCCGTTGATTCTTCGCTTGAGCGGCTTTCGCTTTCCGATCGTCGCGGCCGTCAACGGTGCGGCTGTTGGCGCAGGCATGAGCCTCGCGCTGGCCAGCGACATCATCATTGCGGCTGACACTGCCTATTTCCTGCCATCGTTCGCCCGCCTCGGTCTGGTGCCGGATGCAGGGATCACTTTTCATTTGGCGCGTCGCATCGGTGCGGGCCGCTCGTTATCCTCTCTGATGCTCGCGGAACGAATCGATGCCAAGACCGCGCTCGAATGGGGCCTTGCCTATGCCGTGGTACCGGCGGCGGAACTGGTGGTCCGTGCGCAGGCTGTGGCTCATCGGCTCGCGACAGGTCCTTGTGCGGTCCTCGGCCAAATTCGCACGTTACATGCATCAACCTTCGATAATTCGCTGCAAGAGCAATTGCGCGCCGAGCGCAGCGCGCAGGAGATGACTCTGGAGACGCAGGACTGCGTCGAGGGAGTTCGGGCATTCTTCGAGAAGCGTGAGCCTAATTTTTCCGAACATTAGCGGGAGACAGGCTCCTGGCCTCGCCGCTCACCGGCGGCGCAGTAATTGCGGTTCGTATCGCCGCGAGCGGCGCGTGATCATCGAACGGTTCAGTTTTGGGGTCGCTTGGAACTCCCAGCAAGGTAAAGAGCAAATCCAGATCCGGGGTTTGCGGTGTGGCCCGGATCTTGAGGTACAGGTCGGACATCACGTGAGTGCCGGTCGCCGTATCGCCGATGCGAAGCACGTCGGCGATGTCTCTGTCGAATCCATATCCTCCGGTCTCTTGCAGAATGGCGCGCAAGGCGGTCTGCAAGCCAACTCGGTTGGCGGTTTGCTCGCGAATGGCGACGTCCGCCTGAAGGCAGTACAGCGCGCCACCCCAGTAGGTGCGTCCCCAACTTAAGCGTTGATCCATGCCTCCATCTCCCGGGCGAGGCAACCCTAAGGGCATGGAGTGACGATCTTCGGCCCAGACATCCGCGACGTCGCGATTGCCGAATTGAGCTCTGGCGACGCCTTCCACATAGGTGGCCAGGCCTTCGGCCAGCCAGCTGTGATTTCGGCCGACTTCCGGCAGCGCCAGATGCACAATTTCATGCACCAGCACCCAATCCGCCGCCAGCGTAGCCGCAGTGGTTTCGCGTCCCACGCGCATTTGAATCATCAGGCCGGAATCATTGGTGGTACGGCCGCCGCCGACGCCGCTGCCATCCATCCCCTGCAGCCTGATGATGACCAGGGGTGCAGGAAACTTTCCGTAGTAGCCGGCGACGATATGCGCCGAGCGATCGATCCACGCGCGCAATATCTGTCGTTGCTTCGGCAGGGCGGCATCTTCGATGACGACGCATATCGTGGACTCGTTTAACTTAAGTTCGGCGCTCACCGGTGAAGGACACGCGCCGTGCGCGAGCGTGCAAGCCAACGCTAAAACAGCCGCGCCGACAATTGAGGATGCACGCATTATTCCTCCGGAGGTTGATTGAGCTTTCGCGGGCCGCTCAAGTAGCGGCTGCCGGTCACGAAGTACCGCAATCGCTCATCCGTTGCCTTGCTGAGCCCGATGCGTACACTTTCACCGATGGACTTGATGCTATGACCATCGTCGCCGATCCAAAGTTGCCTATCGGTAAATAGATTCAAGCCGTCATGACGGCGATCGACCTTGAGCGCAGCGGTCAACCGGCCCGGGCCTCTCGTCAAGTCATTTAACTTGACATGCCTGCGATTGCGCTGCATATGTTCGATACCGTACAGAGGCTGCAGTGCTCGCAGCAGCACGCCGGAGCCGATCCCGCCCGCTTCGCTCGAGACATTTAACAGGTACGAGGTTCCATAACACAGGTATACATAGGCATGGCCGTGTTCGAGGAATAAGGAGCGGTTGCGCGATGTCATCCCCCCAAACGCATGACAGGCCGGATCATGCTGCAAATAGGCCTCGGTCTCCACGATTCGGCCTGCAGCGATGACGCCGTTGACCTCGCGAACCAGGACTTTGCCGAGCAAAGTACGGGCCAGGCCCACCGTATCCGATGGAACGCCATCGCGTGAAATCCTCTCGACGGATTCTTTAAGTTCGCGCGCAACCTCGCCCACGATGGTAGTCTCCGGGGTAGTTCGAAAATGAATACAATAATTTGCCAGGGTTCTTCGGGGACAGCAGCATGCTAAGCGCTCAGGCCATCAAGAATCACCACGCCGACATCTTTACATTTCTTCAGGGAGATTTAGGCATAGCGGCCTCGCATTGCCACATTCCGGAAGAAGCGTTGAGTCACAGTCTGGTGTATGTCACTGATGCGCTGCAACTAGCGGAGGCGCGACGCCATAAACCCGCCATTCTCATCGTCCATGCCAATATTGCCGACCTTATTTGCCGAGACGCAGACGCCGATAGCTGCTGTTTCTCGGTGAAGAATATTTCCATGGGTATGGCGATACTTCTCAAGTACTTCGACAGCAAAAGTTGCCGGTTCACACAATGGGGTGAGCACCATCCGACGGCGGTCGTGCATCGCGATGCGACCATTGGCAAGGGCACGTTTCTTGGGCCTTATTGTGTGATCGGCGCCGGAGCGGATATCGGCGATGGATGCATGATCGGTTCACATTGCGTCATTGAGAATGCGGCAAAGATCGGCGCGCGCAGCATCCTGCACCCGCAGGTCTTTGTCGGTGCCGGCTGCCAGATCGGCGAAGATTGCGAAATTCATCCGCATACCAGTATCGGCAGCGATGGATTTGGTTATGCCGTGGATTCGGACGGCAAGGCGCGGAAGATCACGCATCTGGGCAACGTCAAAATCGGGGACCGGGTGGAAATCGGCAGCAATTGCGCCATCGATCGTGCCACCTTGACTTCGACCCATATTCGTTCCGGGACCAAGCTGGACAACATTTGCCATATTGCGCACAACTGCGACCTCGGCGAGAACGGCTTTTTCACGGCGGGCTTCATGATGGGAGGATCGACCAAGATCGGACGCCAGTTCGTGACGGGCGGTAATTCCGTCGTTACCGCACACATCACGGTCGGCGACAACGTCGTGCTTTCAGGCAGGTCGTCCGTCACCAACAACATACCGCACGCCGGAGCTTACGGCGGCTATCCTTTGCAGCCCTTGAAAGAGGCGTTGAGAACCGCTGTGAGCATTGGGCATCTGAATGAGATACGCCGCAACCTCAAGCGCGTGATGAAACACCTGCATCTATCGGAGAACCCACACTCTGATTGCACGCCGCAAGCGGTGCATGGTGACGACGTCTCCGAAAGTTGACCACTCAATCCAACCATCCTCCCATCGCCGTGCCGATCGCGGCGCTAATGGTCGCCATGGCGTGCTTTCAGCTGGGTGCAACGCTGGCGAAAGGGTTGTTCCCGATCGTCGGCGCCGGTGGGACCGCGGCTCTGCGGCTGGCCATCGCCGCGATCATCCTGCTGGCGGTATGGCGGCCGTGGCACCTGCGCTTGACGCAAAGGCAGCTGGGCATCGTCATTGTGTATGGCGCCGCGATGGGCTGGATGAATTTCTTTTTCTATCTTGCCCTGAGTTATATCCCCCTCGGCATCACGATGGCGCTGGAATTCACAGGCCCTCTGGGCGTGGCGCTGTTCGCATCGCGGCGTCCCATTGATTTCCTATGGATCTTTCTGGCGGCGCTCGGCCTGGCTGCCCTGCTGCCGTTAGGTTTAGGCGCAGCGCAGCTGCCGGTTCTCGGCACCGCCTATGCGCTTGCGGCTGGAGCGTGTTGGGCGCTGTATATCCTCTTTGGGCGCAGAGCCGGGGCCGCGCATGGGGGCCAAATCACCTCATGGGGAACGGTGATCGGCGCCTTGGTCATCGTACCCATCGGCTTTGCGCAAAGCGGCACGCAGCTCTTTTCGCCGGCGATCCTGCCGATCGCCATCGGTGTCGCGGTGCTCTCGAGCGCACTGCCCTATTCGCTGGAAATGTTTGCCATGCCGCGCATCGCGACGCGCACATTCGGCGTGCTCATGAGTCTGAACCCGGCGTTGGGCGCGCTCTCAGGACTGATTTTTCTCGGCGAGAGTCTGACTTTGATTCAATGGGCGGCCATCGCCAGCATCGTGGCCGCGTCGGCCGGAAGTGCGGCGACACGGGAACTATTGCCCAATTAGTGCGATCGCCAGATACAGCACCGCAGCGCCGGCGAGAGTCATGGCGGTGGTGAGAAATTTTGGATGCGCATGATAGCTTTCCGGAATGAGATCGCTCGCGCCGATGTAGAGAAAAAAGCCCGCAAATAGCGCGAGTACCGTGCCGAACGCTGTGCCAGGGAGCGTGAAAAAGTAAGTCGACGCCACCCCGATCGCCGGGGCCGAAGCATCGAGCAGCAGCCACCGGAACGCAGCGGCACGGCTGCCCCGGTTCTTGAGCACGATATTCATGGTGTTGATGCCATCGGAGAAGTCGTGACTCAACACCGCAATTGTCACAACGGTTCCCACCTCACGGGACGCTTGAAAGGCGAGGCCGATGGCGAGGCCGTCGAGTAAGCTGTGCAAACACAGGACGGCGGCGGCAAATCGACCGCGAGGCGCGGCGTCGCCGTGAAATAACAAAATCCGGTCGAGCACCAAGTAAAACAAAAAACCCAGGGCAGTCCACGATAGAATCGTCGCCGGGGAATGGAATTTTGTGCCGAAAGTGACCGCTTCCGGCAACAAATCGAAAAAAGCCACACCGATGACCGCGCCGGCGCTGAAGCCCAATATGAGATGCAGCTTGTCGCGCAGGCGCAGCGCCAGCAGACCGCCCAGGAGCGTGCTCAAGAACGCACCGGCGGCAATGATTAGGAGTAACACGGTGTTATATTGCGGGCCACGATTTTAACTTCTTTGGGGGCAGCGTGAGTTACGACACGTATCATAAACGCAAAGTCGGCAAACACGTGCTCAAGCCCGAAACCCAGATGATGGGCTACGGGTTTGATCCGAGCTTGTCGGAAGGGTCATTGAAGCCGCCGATCTTCTTGACATCGACCTTCGTTTTCAAGACTGCGCAGGACGGCAAGGATTTCTTTGACTATACCTCGGGGAGGCGCGAGCCTCTCGCAGGTCAATCCTCGGGTCTGATCTACTCGCGCTTCAACAACCCGAATCTGGAGGTTCTGGAAGACCGTCTGGCGCTTTGGGAAGAAGGCGAGGCCGCGGCCGTGTTCTCCAGCGGCATGTCGGCGATATCGACCGTCATTTGGACTCATGTTCGCCCGGGCGATGTCATTTTGATGAGCCAGCCTCTGTATGGCGGCACCGAAACGCTCATCGAAAAGACGCTGCCCAGCTTTGGCGTCAGCGCCGTCGGATTTAATTTGGGACACGATCGCACCGCCGTGCTGGAGGCTGCTGCCCAAGCGACTAAAAAAGCCGCCGAAACCAAGGGCCGCGTCTGTCTCATCATCGTCGAGACACCGGCGAATCCGACCAACAGCTTGGTCGATCTTAAGTTGATGCGCGAAGTATCGGAAATGATCGGTTCGCGGCAAAGCGGCGGCCGACCGCCCGTGGCGGTCGACAACACTTTTCTCGGCCCCGTTTTTCAGCGCCCGTTGCCGCATGGCGTCGATCTCGTCATGTATTCGCTGACCAAGTACGTGGGAGGCCATTCGGACCTCGTCGCCGGAGGAGTCGTAGGCTCGCGCGAAGCGGTCGGACCGGTCAAGAAATTACGCGGGGCACTGGGCACTCAGCTCGATCCCAATACGGCGTGGATGATCATGCGTTCGATGGAGACGCTGTCGCTGCGCATGCACAAATCGGCGGAGAACGCCGCTTTGGTGGCAAATTTCCTGCGCAAGCATCCGAAGATTGCCGCGGTAAATTATCTCGGCTTTCTGGCCGCCGATGACCCGCGCAGCGCCGTGTTCAAGCAGCAGTGCGAGAGCGCCGGCTCGACGTTCGGGTTCGCCGTGAAGGGCGGCGAGGCTGAGGCATTTCGGCTGCTCGATGCGTTGCAGGTCATCAAATTGGCGGTAAGCCTCGGTGGTACCGAAACGCTGATGTCCCATCCGGCGAGCACGACCCATTCCGGTGTCGCCAAGCAAACGCGCGATCGGCTCGGAATAACCGATTCCTTGATTCGCATTTCGGTCGGCATCGAGGACGCGGATGACCTCATCGCGGATTTGAGCGCCGCGCTGGAGCGGGTGTAGCCCAGGAGCCTGTCTGAGACAGGCTCCCAGCCCCGAGCGCAATGCTCGGGCTGTCTTTCAGCCGGCAGCAGCGCGCAATTTCGGGCGCTGTGCGCGCAATCACGGAATTGCTTCACACAATCGGCCCGCCGCGCGGCAAATTTCCTAGCGCATAAGTCAGCGCATTTGCCCTCAAATTGAGATGGGCCCGGCAGATTGCTCCAAAACTTGAGGCCCGGCGGCCCGATTTGAGATGGCGGTCACAACGAATTCAGCGCTTCCGGCAAAAATAGCGCGACTCGGGGATTCCCGGCAATAACGTCAACTTCTTAGGAGCTTCCATGCGCAAGATTCTCATCGCAACCCTGACAGCCGCAGCAGTGGCCGGCGGCGTTGCCCAGGCCGCCACGACCAGCACGACTTTCGCGGTGACCGCCACCGTGCAGTCGATCTGCTCCGCGACGGCCGCCACACTGGCGTTCCCCAACTACACCCCGGGCGCCGGCGCGCAGATCGGCAACACCACCATCAGCGTCAAATGCACGAAGAACACCCCCTTCACGGTGGCGCTCAATGCGGGTTCCACGACCGGCGATGCGTTCGCGCAGCGCTTGATGGCTTCGGGCGTAAATACTTTGCAGTACAACCTGTACACCACCGCCGCGCTCACCACGGTCTTCGGTGACGGCAATGCCGGATCACAAACGGTTCCCGGCACAGGCTTGGGAGTCGCCACGGCAAACAGCGTGCAGGTTTTCGGCCAGGTTCCCGACAGCGCCACGAACCAAGCGGCAATTGCCGGCAGTTACAGCGACACCATCACTGTCACGGTCACGTATTGATGTAAGGGCCTATTGCGGCGGCCGGATGCCGCCGCAATAGGTCAGCGATTGTTTTCAAGCGAGTTTCCGGGGATTCCATGCGCAAGAATCATGCAATGATGCTGATCTTGGGTGCGATGTTGGCAGGCGCTGCCAATTCCGCAACCACAACGACCACCTTCGCCGTCACCGAGACGGTGCTGGCAACGTGTTCGACCACAGCCACCACGCTGGCCTTCAGTGCCTACACCCCGGGTGGCGGCACCATCGCGAATAACAGCGCAATCAGTGTCAAATGCACCAAGACCACGCCCTACACGATCTCGCTGAATCGCGGCACCACCGCGGGCGGTACCGTGGCACAGCGCCTCCTGGCCTTCGGTGCCAACACGCTGCAATACAATTTGTATACGACCGCCGCGGTCAATCAGATTTTCGGCGACGGTTCAGGCACGAGCAAGACCGAGCCAGGAATCGGAGCCGGCGTGGCGACCGCCAACACCGTCACGGTGTTCGGCCAGTTGCCAGACAACGCCGTCAATCAAGCCGCGGTACCGGGAAACTACACCGACACCATCACCGTAACGGTCACGTACTAGGACATGCGCACGCTTGCTGTCGCGCTTCTGATCAGTGCCGCGATGGTGGCTCCTGCGAGTGCCAGTACTTTCAATATCTCGCCCATTCGAGCGGAGCTCACGAACAGCCACCGGACCGAAGCACTGACCATCACGAACGCCGAGGATAGCCCCGTGGTCGTCCAAGTCCGTGTCGTCGTCTGGTCGCAGAAGGGCGGCACGGAACAGCTCGACGACACGCGCGAACTGTTGGCCACGCCACCCGTGCTTCAGATAGCGGCCAACAGTCAGCAAATCGTTCGCGTCGCGTTGCGGCGCGAGCCGGATCCTGCGCTCGAGCTGACCTATCGCGTGATCTTCGAGGAAGTGCCGCAGGCAGCGCCAAAGGACTTCACAGGGCTGCGCGTCGCGCTTCGCCTGAGCATCCCCGTGTTCGTCGCGCCGGCGCATGGCAGTGCAAACGCGGAGGTGGCTTGGGCTTTGCGCTGGCTTGCCAATGGCCAGCTCGAGCTCGCGGCAACCAATAATGGCAGCGGGCATTTGCAAATAACCGATTTCGAGGCGCAGTTTCCCGGTTCACTGATGCCGCTGCGGGGAGTGACTTCCAAGTACGTGCTCCCGGGCAGCCGGATGAGCTGGACGCTGACGCCTCCGGCGGATGCGACCAAGCAGGGAGCGATTCCGATCCACGGTCACAGCGACCGGGGGGATTTTTCCGCCGACGTTGCGCCCAGCGACCTCTAAGAGCCGCGAGATTGGCGCGTGGCCACTACAAGGCTCATCCGGATTGCGAACGCGCTGAAGACATATTCTGGCCTGCTGTTGCTTTGTCTTGCTGCCCAGGCGGCGATGGCGGCAAATCCAACCGGCTTGACGGAAGCGGTATTGGAGGTGACTTTGAGCGACGCCGAGCCCGGAGAAATGCTCGTCGTCTTGCGCGGCCCGGAGGGCCGGCTCTACTTGGACGAGAAGGACTTCGCGCGCCTGCGCCTGCAGGCCCCGCAAACGGCACCCTATATGTATGAGGGCCGGCGATTTTTCGAGCCCGAGGCCATCAAGGGCTGTACGGTGACGATCGACGAGAGTTTGCAGCGCGCCGTCATTACCGCGCCGGCGTCGGTGTTGGACACCACGCACTTGAGCGCCGCGGAGCGGCACTCGCCGGACGTCACGCCGGCATCGCCGGGCGCATTTATCAACTATCAACTCTCGGCGCAGCAAATCGACGGTCAGAACTTGGGCGGCGCCTATGCCGAGCTCGGCGTTTTTGCCGGAGCCGGTGTGCTGACCAGCACCGCGGTCGCTCGTTACGGCGGCATCGACAAGCAACTGGTCAGGCTGGATACGACCTACACGCGGGATTTTCCGGCCACGCTCGAGACGCTGAATCTCGGCGACGCCATCAGCGATGGCGCCAGCTGGGGAAACGCCCTGCGCTATGCGGGCGTGCGCTGGAGCCGAAATTTCGGATTGCGCCCGGATTTGTTGACGACGCCGCTGCTGGCCACCTCAGGCACCGCCACGGTGCCGTCCACCGTGGATGTTTTCGTGAACAACCAATTGGTGACGAGCAGTCAATTGCCGCCCGGCCCCTTCGTCATCGATCGATTGCCCACCGTCTCGGGCACCGGGGATGTCAGCGTCGTGGTGCGCGATGCGCTCGGGCGCGAGCAGGTCGTCACGCAATCCTTCTATTCGAGCACCACTCTGCTGGCGCAGGGTCTGACGCAATACTCGGTCAACCTCGGCAAAATTCGCGACGACTACGGCTTGGCGAGCAATCAATACGGTCCCCTGCTCGGCGAGATCAGCTACCGCCGCGGCATCACCGACGGCTTTACGTTGGAAGGGCATGGAGAATATCTCGCAGGTGATTCTCACGCTGCCGGTGTGAACGCAGCGTTCGCCGTGGGGCGCACCGGGGTCATCAATGTCACGGCCGCGAACGGCGGGGATTCAACCGGATCGGGGTGGCTGAGCGGTGTGGGAATCGAGCATCGCGGCACCAACACCAGTTTCATCGCGAGCAGTTTGTGGGCAACCAGCGATTTTTCGCAGGTGGGTGATCCTTTGGTTCCGGCCCTGCGGATGCGGCAGCGCAATCTTCTGCAGACCGGCATGGGCTTAGGAAGCTTTGGATCCTTGTCGCTGGCCTATGTGCGCCAAACGTATCGCGATGCGCCCATGCAGCAGACCCTGGGATTGACTCACAGCATCAGTTTCGGCCGGGTCGGCGCGCTGAATCTCACGCTTACCCGTATACGCACCGCGGGGAGTCCGTCGAGCAGTGCGCAAAGTTCAAACAGTGCCTATTTGATTTTCGTGGTGCCCATAAGCCCCCGGCGCGCCGCCACGCTCGCGACGGTCGGCGGCAGCGGCACGGGAGCGCCTGCCAACGAGGTCATCGCTTCGCTGACGCAAAGTCCCCCCGTAGGACCCGGCACCGGCTATCGCTTCAGTGCATCCACCGCCGGCAACTACGACGCCGACTGGCGCCAGCAATTCCGCGGCGCCGATCTGGAACTGGAAGTGGCGCGCAATCAGGGCTTTGAAGGGCGCAGTGCCTATCTGTCCGGTGCGATGACATTTCTCGATGGACAGCTGAATACCACACGTACCGTGAATGGCAGCTTTGCAATGGTGGACGTCGCGGGACTCGCCGATGTCCCGGTGTATGTTGAAAACCAGCTCACCACGCACACGGACGCCAACGGCAGAGCGTTGCTCTACAACCTGCGGCCCTATGAGGCCAATCGCATCAGTATCACGCCGGAAGATTTGCCGCTGGACACCAGCATCGGCGCGAGCAGCACCATCATGGCGCCGCCTTATCGCAGCGGCGTCATCGCGCGCTTTCCGGTGGAACGCGTGCGCAGCGGCACCTTTCGGCTGGTCACCGAGGATGGCAAGCCGGTCCCTGTGGGAGCGGTGGTCACACTCAAGGGCGCGCAGTTTCCGGTGGTGCTCGACGGCATGGTGTATGTCACAGGTTACGATCACGGCATGGCCGCGGAGGCGAGCTGGGCCGGCGGCCATTGTCATTTTCGATTGGAGCCGCCGCCGCCGGACGACCCCTTGCCGGACATGGGCACCATCAAATGCCGTGCCGCCGGCGCTGCCGCGGTGGTGCACAACCCATGAAAGTTTGGAAGGCCAGTCTTGCCTTGATCTTGCCGCTTTTGGCGGCGCCTTGGGCACACGCCGCCACCACGGTCAACTGCACGGCGAGCGCGGGCGGCATCGCGTTCGGCATTTACAATCCCTTGAGCTCGGTGGCCAACGCATCGACGGGAAATTTGCGTGTCACCTGCAACGGCAGCGGGACAGGTTCGGCCAATGTCACCGTCAATGTGAGCTTGAGCACAGGCTTGAGCGGCAGCTACGCGACTCGAAAAATGTTCTCGGGAGTCAATACACTGAACTACAACATCTTTTGGAGCACCGCGTACAACCAGATCATCGGTGATGGCAGCGGAGGTTCTTTCGCGGGCGTCGCGGGACCATTCCCGGTGCCTGCGGGCGGGAGCAACGTGGCGACTGGAACATTGTATGGGCTCATCCCCGCATCCCAAGATGTGGCGCCCGGCAGCTACAGCGATGTCATCACCGTAACGGTGACCTACTGACGGGTGGAGCGGCTCACTCCAGCGGACGCACGGCCAAGCGCACCGGCCATGGATAGCTGCCGGCCATGAGACCGGGCGCAAGCGTGAATCGAAATTTCAATGAAAGATTGACGACCTGAGGCTTTTGCCATCGCTGCACGATGGTGCCGCCGTCCGCGCCCAGGGCCAGATCGGAGTTCAGCCCCTGGATATTCATCGATGAGAGCATCGGCGCTACGGTCAGGACCTCGAGAGCGAAGCCCGTCGGACTGTTGCTGCGAACGGTGAGCTGCGTCGGCTGCAGGACATCGATGAAGCCGCGCTTCAAGTCGGCGCCGGAAATTTCCAGGTCCGCGGGCGCCGATCGAAGCTCGATATTGGCGACCGCGCGAACCGTCGCGCTGACCGCGAAGTCCGAATGGGTGTCCCTAGCACCGGCCGCGGTAACGCTTGCGGCAACGATCAGTGCGATACGTGCCGTGCTCAACCCGTGATTGTGCGAAGATTTGCCCAAGTCCTTAAATAGCGGCAACCAACGGCCGTACTTTAGCGACTGACTCTTGGGATATTCCGTCAGACATAATGCAAAAGCAAGCGGGGAAGTCGGGATGAAGCGGGGACGAATTGCGATCGGCAGCCTTGCCTTGTTGCCGTGGTGCATCGCTGCGCCCAGCACCGCACTGGGCGAGAGCGCCGGGGAACTGACCTCGCTGGTCGTTACCGCCACGCGCGTCGCCGAAGAGAGCCGCGATTTGCCGGTATCGATCGACAGAATCGATGCACAAACCATTCGCAGCGGGCAGCTGCAGGTCAATCTGTCGGAATCGCTGCTGACGGTGCCGGGCGTTTCGGCGCAAAGCCGGCAAAACTACGCGCAGGATTTGCAGCTATCCGTGCGTGGATTTGGGGCTCGATCCAGTTTCGGCGTCCGCGGCGTGCGCCTGTATTCGGACGGGATTCCCGGCACCATGCCTGACGGCCAAGGACAATTTTCGCAATTTGATTTAGGCGCAGCGGACCACATCGAAGTGCTGCGAGGTCCATTCTCAGCGCTGTATGGCAACTCTTCGGGGGGCGTCATCGCCGTATTCACCGAGGACGCGCAGCCTGGCTATCTCATCGACGGCAGTGCCGACTACGGTACATTCAATACCCAGCGCTATGCCATGAAGACGACCGGGGACAACGGTCTCGTCAACTACGTCATCGACGCATCGCACTTTCAAACCGACGGCTATCGTGTTCACAGCGAAGCGGAGCGCAATCTTTTCAATGCCAAGGCGAGCGCGGGCTTGACCGACACGTCGAAATTGACGCTGGTCGCCAACGCCGTGCAAACGCCCTTTGTCCAAGATCCTTTGGGCCTGACTCGCGCGCAGCTCGCCGCCGATCCAACGCAGGCCGGCGTGAATGCCCTCCCTTACAACACACGAAAGTCGCTGGCGCAGGAACAAGGCGGCGCAGTCTACGAAAACCATGTGAGCGCCGCCGATGATGTCTTTGCCAGCGTTTACACCGGGCATCGCGCCACCACTCAGTTCCAAGCAATACCCCAGGCGACGCAGCAGGCGGCGCCGCTTTATCCCGGAGGCGTGATTGATTTGGATCGGGCGTACTGGGGCGTTGATTTGCACATGACGGATCAGCGCACCATAGGCGGCACACCCTTTCTGCTTGCCGCCGGCGTGAATTACGACGATTTGGCGGAGGCGCGCAAAGGTTATCTGAATTACATCGGCTCGCAATTGGGCGTGCAAGGAGCGTTGCGCCGCAACGGGGCCAATCATGTGTACGATTTCGACCAGTATCTACAGGCGCAATGGGACCCCTCATCTCGCTGGCGTATCGTCGCCGGGGTTCGCAACAGCCTGGTCGATGTGACTTCCCATGGACACTTGGCCGTGCTCGATGCTGCGGATAGCGAAGTGCGATATTCAGCCGTCAACCCGGTGGCGGGCATCACTTTCCGCGCAAGCGAGGCCGTCAATTTCTACGGCTCCTACGGCAAAGGATTCGAAACGCCGACGTTGAATGATCTATCCTATCGTTCGGTGGACGGCAGTCTTCCCGGGCTGAACCTAGGACTCAAGCCTGCGCGCAGCGACAATTACGAAGCGGGCGTCAAAACAGGCAATGCCCAAGTGCGCGCCAATCTGGCGGCCTTCTACATTCGGACGGTCGATGAGTTGGCGGTTCTGCAGAACTTGGGCGGGCGCACCGTGGATCAAAATATCGGCGAGACCACTCGTCGAGGTGTTGAGCTCGAGGCGGATGCCAAGTGGGCAGGCGGATTCAGTGCCCGATTCGCGTACACCTACATTCGTGCGGTGGTGGCGCAGTCCTATTTCACCTGTGTGGCGGCGCCCTGCAATCCGCTGACAAATCCAAAGGGCCGCCCTCCGACCAACTATTTGCCGGTGGCTGCCGGGAACTTTCTTCCCGCCATTGCGCAGAACTCCGTGTATCTGGGCCTGATGTGGAGCTACAGCCCGTGGGGCTTTTCGACGACCTTGGAAACCCAAGGACGGGCAAAAATCTATGCCGACGACCGCAACACGGACTCGGCGGCGGGATATTGGGTGGCGAATTGGCGCGCCGGGTTTGAGCAGCAGTCGAGGCACTGGCGATTCAGCGAATTCGCCCGCCTTGATAACCTCGCCAATCGAGCTTATGTAGGTTCTGTCATCGTGAATGAGACGAATTCGAGGTTTTTCGAGCCTTCGCCAGGGCGTACAGCCTATGTCATGTTCAATGCAGCGCTGCGCAATTAAGCTGGCGTTATGTACACCAAACGCCTTGAACCGCGTTGTGTAGATAGGGTCTTATAGATCATGTCTTGGTGGAACGGCCGCGCATGCGGGCAAGGGAAGGAGAGGCATATGATGATCAAGGGCAAAGGCCTTCTTTTGGCGGTAAGCGCGCTGGGATTGATCCTGGCCGGCGCGGGACCGGCGTTGGCGCAGCACGGCGGTGGCGGTGGCCACAGCGGTGGGGGTGGCGGCGGTGGTCATAGCGGTGGCGGCGGAGGCCATAGCGGCGGTGGAGGCGGCCACTCTTTCAGCGGTGGCGGCCACGCAGGGGGCGGGTACGGCGGCGGCGCCCATTTCGCCGGTGGCGCCCGTTATGGCGGCGGTGGCCACTATGCGGGCGGATATCACGGCGGAGCGTATACCGGCCACGGTGCGGGGTATGCCGGCCATGGCTATTCGACAGGCTGGCACGGTGGCGAATGGCACGGCGGGGGCTGGCGTGGCGGCGGCGGCTGGCGCGGGACAGGGTGGCGTGGCGGCTACTGGCACGGCGGCTTCTGGCCGGGCGCGTATTACGGCGCAGGGTTCGCCTGGTTCTTGCCGATCCTTCCATTGGCCTACGCAACGTATTGGTACAGCGGCATTCCGTACTACTACGCCAATGACGTCTACTACACATGGAATCCGACTTACGATGGCTATGTAGCAACCGACCCGCCCCCGGTGGCGGATTCAAGCGGCTCTGCTGATGTGTCCGGATCGGGTCCGGCTCCCACCAGCGATGTGGGCGCGCCGAATCCCGGGGCCGGACCCGGCGGTCCCGTAGCAGGTCAGATTTTCATGTACCCGAAAAATGGCCAGAGCGCCGAGCAACAGGCGAGCGACAAAGCCGAATGTCAGAGATGGGCATCGGAGCAAGCGGGCCAAGTTGCGCAAAATGGCTCCGACTACAATCGGGCGATGGTGGCCTGTGTCGAGGGGCGCGGATACAGCGCTCGCTAGATCGAATTCACGCTGATAGTAAAAGGCCGCGCACCGAGCGCGGCTTTTTTAAGGACCCCAACAGGTCGCCGTGTTCACTGCCGGCGCAGACGTCGATGCGACTTGCTGACCGAGCTGATTCACCGAAAATGTGGCACAGGCCGTATCGGTCGCTTGGGCGCCAACCGCCGTGGCTGTGATGATGTACGAGGGATTGGCGGGGTTGAGTGCTGCCGGGTCGGGGGCCGCCACTGTGACTTGATAGTAACCGTTGGTCGTGGTCACAGGCCATGCGCCCGTGTATCCCACATCCGCGGTGTTTTGGCTGTACGAATTCGCAACGCTCAGCCATCTTTCCTCACGTCCCGCCAGGTCGAGCAGGGCGTTGCGCGCTTCGCTGCGCCGCGCCTTGTGCATTTGCTGGGTATAGGCCGGCAAGGCGACCCCGACGATGATGGCCAGGACGACCACTGTGATCATAAGCTCGACCAGCGTGAAGCCGCGAAGACGCCGAGACGGTAGAAACGAACTTCGATTGATCATGCGATATTCCTTAGCGACGCTCGATCCAGGTGAGACGCTTGGAGGACAGCGTTGCGGATTGAATGCTTCCTGAGCAAATCTTCGACCCCTTGGCGCAGTTGATGGGTCCGGTGGCGGTACCACCACCGGTACCGCCACCGGGGGGGAAAGCCCCATCTCCCAGAGTTTGCGTCAGGATGTAAGTCTTTCCGCCCGCTAGCGCGACGAAGGGCGTACCAGATCCATTCGTCTGAGATCCGGCCGAATTGGTATCCGTCGTGTTCAAGAAGATACTTCCACCGGTAGAGCTGCCGAGTGCGCCACCGGTGAGCAACGAGATTACAAGGGTATTGCCTGTGTCGTGGTTGATCGTGCAGCTCGATGGTGAATTGATCGCAGGAATGGTGGTGTTCAAGATCAGCTCATTTTGATAGACCAACGGATTGAACACGACCTGTTCCTGAGTGCCGGGCAGGGCGATCTGGAATCCAAATTGAACATTGTTGCTGGCGCATGTCGTGGTGCCGGCCCAGCAAACGACGTTGGATGTAATGTCGAGCGATCCGTCGCCGACCGCCGAGAGGGTCTGCGATGTCAGATTCGTCTGGGTCAGTATCGAACTCGACGGTACCGGCAGGCCTGCAGGCATACTCAGATACTTGGTCGATGACTTGCCATTCCACACCGCCATGTTCCAGTCCCAAATGCCGTACACAAATTGCGTGCCTGTTTCGTACGTCGTTGGGATGAGAGCGGTTGTCGGAAATTTCTGTCCCGTCCCAAAGTCGATCATGAGACGCTGCGGGCCGGAACCCTGGGGCACCCCAATCACCTGGACTTTGGTGGTGATGGGCTGTCCCGCCGGCGCGCTGAACAGTGGGGTGCTCGAGGCGGCCCATACTGTTTCAATTGGACTGGTCAGGTCAAAGCGCCATATGTTGCCAAGCAAGTCGCCGGCATAGACGTAGTCGGTGATGTGATCGCCGTCCAAGTCCGCGGATGAGACGTAAGCAATGCCATCGTTGGCGCCCGCTGCCTGATGGGTGCTCAAATAGTAGGTATTGGACGCCTGGGTGCCGCCGTTGGAGTCGATCAGCATGATGAAGATACCGGCATCGCCCGTCGAGCTGCCGAAGCCGTTGCCGAAAATGACCGCCCACTTGCCATCGTGCAGCCGGCGCACGATGGGCGTGCCGTAGGTGTTACCCATGTTCGCTTTGCATAGGACAGTAGACGTGTCGTTCTGACAGCCGATGGTCGCCGACGACCATTCGCCCATCACTAAGTTTTTGGCGTTGCCCTCGTTGAAGCTGGCGACCGGATCGGGGTTGGTAACGTCGAGCATGTAAATGGCTGCTCCGCCTGCGCCGAGCCCGCCCACCAGCCAGGTGTGCCACGAACTCTGGTAGAACACGTCGTCAACGTCGGGTGTCGCATCGACGAAGAAATTGTGGGAGTACTGCGATCCCGCGTAGTCGAGGGTGCCGTCGGTCGAGTTGTGAATGGTGTTGAGCACGGCGGCAGGCATGTATGCCAAGACTTCTTGTCCGTCATTTGGTGTCGAGCCGTTGTTGACGTAGTTGCCGCTGACGTCAAACGATCCGGTGCGGAAGCCATGTATGAAGCCATCATTCGAGCCGGCGTACACAACGTTGAGCCGGGTTTGTTCGGCAAGAACGTACTGCGCAAAAGATTGCGTGCTCGTATTCTCGGGAGTGGGGTCGGTGGCGACCAACAGATCCTTAAATTTGGCGGTGTAATGCGCAGTCGGCGGTCCCACCCAGGTCGGGCTCGAGTCGATGATGTCGGCTAACACACCGTCCCGCGAACGAAACAAACCGTTGCCATTGAGGTCAATTTCATTACTTCTGTCGCCCCGCAAAAAGTTGAGCCGGTTCGCATTGATCGGGGTGGGATCGCCGGCATCGAGAGTGCTTTGTTGGGTGCTATTGATCGAGCTGCCGCTGGCGGTGCTGTCCCAGCGGAAGGCGACACCCTTTCTGGCGCTGTCGTCAAAGGTCAGCATGACGCGGCTTGACGCTGGGGTTTGCGGACCGCTTGGTCCCGCGCCGGTGCTGGCGCAGGTCTGTCCGGCTGGAACACTTGGAACACCAGTCAAGTTGCACTGCGCGTCCCAGTTCGCCTTGGGGTTGATGTCGATGGTTTGGCTTGTCGTTAACACAAGATCATTCGCTGTCATACTTCCCGTCCAATTGCCAGGAAAGTAAAAAGCCAAATAGGCTTGAGTCCCGCTCGCGATTTTGGTGGCTTCCTGCTCGTTCACTCCCACGGAAGTGCCTGCAATGTCCGATGGAGCGGCCTGGAAACAAAGTAACTCGTGAACGTTGGTGCTGCCGCCGGTCGAGCCTGTGAATCCAAACCGGAAACTCGAGGGCAGCGGGCCGTTGGCAGCGGTGATGCTCTGCTTGGTAATGACCGGCAGGTATGTACCGCCGTTGTAGGCGATGTTCAGGCTCAATATTCCATCCTGCGTGATCTTGAGACTGTAGGTGATCGGAACGCCGTCACTGCGCTTGATGGCGCTGATGTTGGAGATGTTCTTTCCGGGCAGAATCGAGGAAAGAATTACTCCGTTGCCGAAAGCCGGATAGTCGTTGATCTGGATGTTGTTATTGATGGGATGTCTTCTGGTCCCCGTGTTTATGACGGCGGGCGCCGGATCGTCTTGGGTGTAGTCCCAGACAAGACCGGTCTTGCAGGTGTTTTGCACGGCGGCCTGTTGCTGCGACAGAGAGAGCGTGAGCGGATAATACTGCGCAGTAGCGGGATTGGTGCTCAGGGCTGCCCAGGAAATGCTGCCGCTGCCTCGCACGCCAATACGTCCGGGCGTTTGATTGGGTCCGGAGTGGGTATTGTCGCCGGGATTTAAAAAGTTGCCGAATTCATCGATGCCGAGGCCGATGTAGCCGCCGGCGAGACCGTCGAAACCCCGAACCGTGCCGTCGGCCCGCAAGGTCGGATCATTGTTTGTATTCGAGCAGGTGTATCCAAGACTTCCACCGAAGGCGCCGGTGTCGTACGGATTGAGTGCGCCATCCATGAGAAAAAAGCCGATGCCGTCCGCGCCATCGCCGTTGCCATTGTCGCCGCGATAGGTAATGGTCTTGAAGACAACCTGCAAACCCGCGCCGGTCGCAAACGGCGTGCCGCTCGAGATGATGCTGCCGGCCTGCTTGTAGCCGAACATGAAGTTGCCGCCGTGGCCGGCAGTGAATCCATTGGTGAAGCGCAGCGCGCCGGTGCCAGGGGTATCGCCGGTTTGCGAGCCGGTCGGAGAAGAACTATTTCCCAGGAAGCCGTTATTGCCGCCGACCTGAACTTGGCCTTTGTAGTAGGGCAAGCCTACGCAGGCGGGGATGCTGCCCGTGCCGTCTCCCGCCGTGAGGCAGGCGCCGTCAAATGTTTTCCAGCTATTGGCGTCATTGGCCTGAGTAAAGTCATCGTTCAATGACTGACTCGGGGATGCCGTAGTCGGCGTAACCGTCTGGGCGTAAGGACCGCTCGAGAGTCCCAGCCCAATAGCACCTACAAGACTCGCCCGGAAAATCGTTTTGTATTTGTGCATCATGGTTTTGTCTTGTCGCTTGGTGTATTTGTACCGATAACGAATGTGCTCTCAACGACGGCCACCGTGTTTGCAGAGCCGCCATAGCCCAGCGCATCGACCTGGTAGACCTCGCCGGGCGGGGAACCTGCGTTAGGCCCGAGATCGGTGATATAGAACGCCGGCGCCTGAACATAGGAAGCCGATTGCCCCGCGCTGTCGGCGGTGCCGACCGCACTGGTGACATTGCTCACGCCATTGATCTGATTGGATGTGAACTGGGTGTAAGTGTTGCCGGCAGTCCAGGGCACCTTTGAAAAATCAGGCAACACGGCATTGCATACCTCGCCATTGGTCGAGGAGGGCAGAAGTCCCGCGGGGCAAGTGCCCGTCGCGGGCGCCGCGCCGCTCGCCAGCAAAGATTCCGCGAACTGCTGTGCGCTGACCGCGGCGTTGATCGCGCGCTGTTTGTCGCGGGTATTACCCGCCAATCTTTCTTGCGTGCCGTAACTGCGAAACATGCTTAGCGCCATGATCGTCACGACGATGAGCAGCAACATGGCGGTAATCAAGGCGATGCCGCGTTGGCGATGCTGTGTTCCTTGATTTCGCGCCTTCATGAATTGACACCCGCGGCAATCATGGTCGCAATGACGCGGTTGATGATGATCGGAAGGCCGGTCGGGTTGAGCGGGTTCGTGAATGATATTTGCAGGTTGATCGAGCAAACATTGACCCAATCCAGCGGAAACGCGACCGGGGCCATCTGGCCGGCATTCAAATATGTGTCGGCGCAGCTGCCGGTGTCGATGATGCTTCGCTTGACGCCGTAAAGAATGGTCAAGTTTTGAACGCCGTTCACCAACGGCACGGCGGTGGCGGCGATGGCCGCACTGCTGACGGTGCATGTCAGAATAGGATTGTTCGGATCCGCGGTGTTCACCCAAAAGGTGTTGACGAAGACATCGTTGGCAGCCGTCGTGTTGGTGGTCCCCAGGCAATTGAAAACATTGTCATTGGGTGCCGCTGCATAGCGGATCGTCACCGTGTCGCCCGGCGCCACCCCGCCCCCGGATGTGCCGAAGACGGCCTGGCCGGCGGTCCCGAACGAGCCGCCGTGCGGGATGTTAAACGTGCCGGGGAAAATCGCCGCCGCCGTATTGTGCACGGGATCAGGGAAATACCCGGCTGATTCCACAACCTCGGCCACGAACGTCATCACCAGCCGCTCGTTGTCCTGAAGTTGGGCCAACAAGTTCTGCTTGCCGAAGGCATCGCGCGTGCTTTGCACCATCATGAGCAGGCCGCCGATGAGAAATATGCTGACCGTGATGGCGACCATGAGTTCGATCAAGGTGAAGCCACGCGGACTCTTCGGGTCCATTCTTGCGATGGATTTCGTGAATGTCTTCATGGTTCGACGTACAACGTATAGCTTGGATTGGCGAGTGCGGCGGTCTCTTGGCTATTGATGGCCACGGCATTTTCGTTCCATTGAACATTGATCATGCAGCTCACCGGGTTTGCCGTGCCGCAATTGATCGTCGCCGTGTAATTCGGCAAGAGAGGCTTCATGGTCAGTGCCCATTGCTGCAGGTCGTAGGCGGCCATTTGCGGAGGAAGGCAGGGCACCGTCAAAGATTTGCAGACCTGAGCCGTGCCGATCACGCTTTTCAACAGAGGCGCGTTCTGAACAATATTGAAGACCGTGCCCGTCACGCTGATTGCCGCAGCCGACGTGTCGGGGGTCGCCCAATAGCCGCGGTTGATGTGCATGGAGGCGGCCAGACTCGCGGCCTCGAGCGCCGCCAGTGAACGCTTGGCGGCGACATTGGTGCTGGCGTACGCCAGCGCTTCAAGTTTCAAAACACCCAGCAGACCCACCGTAAGGACGGCGAGCGCTACCATGACTTCGAGCAGGCTGAAGCCACGCTGGGTTTGACCTCTCAGTTGCATAGGTTGGGGCTCTCCGCCGTCGGTTTTCCGTTGATCTGCGTCGACAGCGCGCCGGCGATGGTCATTGATAGGCAGCGGGTGTACGCGGCGTTGACCGGCGTCGTGTGCAGCGTGACGGTGACTGCATTGTTGCCCAGGCCCTGTGTAAACCCCTCGCGACTGAAAGTAACGCTGCTGATGGCGTGGTCGGCGGTCAACACATCGGTGCGTGAAAATGCCGGCTGTATTTTCAAGATCGCGTCGTTTCCCTCGATCGTGCCGAGGGGGGGTGCATCCGAGAATACTATCCATCCGGTTTCCCACGACGTGCTGCCTGAACACGACGTGCCGTTCGCGCTTGCGCAAATCGTGACCGTCTGTCCTTCCTTGATTGCTTCGCCGCGCGCGAATTGCAGGTCTCCCAGTAAACCATTGATTTCGCTGGAAGCTCGATTCGCCGAGGTGACGAACTTGAATGAGGGCACGCCGATTGCCAACAGGATTGCCATGACGGTAATGGTCATCAGCAGTTCTATTAAGGTAAATCCGGAGCGAGAATGCCGCCTCATTGGCGTGAAGCGTTTGAATTTGCCGGTCCCTGACATCATGCAGGCCACCGTAACTATCGAAGCTTTCGTGAAGCTTACAAAGGGTGTGCTTCAGCACAGGAGTGAGACGCGGCTCACAATTTCACGGTGTTAAACGCGCGCTCCAACCACGCGCGGCGCGCTGATAAAAAAAGCCGCGCTCGGAGCGCGGCTTTTTTAAGCTCTGCAGCTATTGGGCAATCGTCGGTTAGGTTGAACCCCAGCAGGTCTTCGTGTTAGCGCCGCCGCCGCTGTCCGCGGCAGTTTGCGTGTTGGCCGTGTTGAGCGTGAAGGTCCGGCATGCGGTGTCGCCCAATTGATCGGGTGACACCGCGACCGCCTTGATCAAATAGCTTACTGCTGGTGCACCTGGCGTTACTGTATCCGGGATTGCGATCGTCACGGTGTATTTCCCCTGGGGAGACAGTCCGACAACGGTGCCGACGCAATTAGTGTACAAGAAGGTTTGCGAATAACAGCGCTCGAGAGCCTGCGCGTTCAACGTCAGGGTTTTGGTGGCGTCCGTGCGGTTCGCCCTTCGAACGTACTGCGTGTACGAAGGAATGGCGATCATGGCGAGTATTGCCACGACGGCCACCGTAATCATCAACTCCACCAAGGTAAATCCATTCTTTTTCATGGCATGAGCCCTATGAACCGGAGTGCTGCGTGATCGATATGACTTCGACCGTGCTGCTGTTCAGCGGGCCATCCACCACCATGTCGATGGTCTCACCCACGTAGAAACTGCTGAGCACCTTGGCTGCCGCGCTGTTCGCCTTCACGTGATAAGTGTGCCGATCGACCTCAATGGTGCCGCTCGAGGGCGCTGCGGTTATTGTTCCCGTGATCATGGGGGCGTAGGCGCGGGTACTCCAACCCATGGTGGGCTGTAGGCAAAGCCCTAGAGCGACCGCACTGACCGTAAGACTGAGTTTTCCTAGTTTCATTGACGTATCTCCCACCAAGCTGTTCGAGACTTTGTACCGCCCTTCAAAATAACAGGTTGAATGGTGGGCGCAATGATAGTCCCCGGAGGCGCGGGACCGCCCGGCGGCACACCCACCGACGACTCTGTGATCAGCGCAATTCCGGTACCGGTCCCAAAGGATCCGGAACGAATCGTAGGCGCGGAGGCATAGACGTGGCCGAGCGACATACCGATCGGGGCAACGGCTCCCGAGCCCCCAGTGGGTATCACGGTATCCGAGGAATTAATCTTGCCGTCGCCGTTGATGTCGAATTGCGGCGTAGTGAAGCTGCCGCCGGTCGCAAAATTGAGCACCATCAAGTAAGAGCTACCCGACGTCGTGCACGAACCCACCACGGGCGGTATGGGTTGGTACGTCGTCAGCACCAGCTCGCCACCGGTTTCGAGCCGCGGGTCATTGATCACTCTCTCCCCCGTTGGCAGGTTCAAATCGATGTACCAACCTTTGTTTGTCGGTATGGTAGGTGCGGTGCCGGAAATGGTGCGAAAGCCCGGTGTGGTTGCGGTGTTAAGAGTTTGCGGAAGCAAGTTTGTACGCGTGAGCGGCGTGCCGTTACCTGCGGGCGGATCGTAGACACCGTAGATGGATTGGAGGTTTGAATTGCTGATATCCGGCACGCCCAGGAATTGTCCGGTGCCGAACAACACCATGGTGCCCAGCACATGCGGGAAATTCGGATTGAGTGTAGCAACCGGCTTGGTGGTGATGGGCTGCCTGTTTCCACCGCTGGCAGCATCGCGAGCTTGGAACAACACCGACACGGTCCACTTCGTTGGGTCGGAATTCGATGTATCTACGCGCCACATGTTGCCCTGTAAATCGCCGGCGTAAACGAGATTCGCGCCTCCAGCGACTTGACCGCCGCTGTTAACCGCGATGGGACTGGACAGGCCATTCGCCGATGTCAGGTCGCACGCAGTGGGTACAGCCGCGCACAAATCGATCTTTGTCGTAGTGGCCGGAATGGCGCCGCCCGTCTGCGGGTCCAGTGCATATAAAAACGGCTTCTCGTTGGTACTGTTGTAACCGTTGGCGACAAACACCTTCCATCCGCTGGCCGTGTTCGCGATCACCGGATTGGCGAACCCCAATCCCATATCCGTATCGATGAAATCCCACAGAACTCCACTTGCTAGCGCGGCCTCCGATGTCATCAGATTGTCGGGATTGGTGACATCCAGCGCGTAAACGCTGTTACCGCCATGCGCCTCTGTACCTACGAGCAAACTGTGCCATGTGCCGTCACTGAATTGCACATCGCCGGCCTGCGGCGAGCCGTTTACGAAGAATTGGTGTTGCGCGTTGTAGAAAGGGGAGACGAGTTTTACGAGGTTCTTATAAACTCCTTGCGGTATATACGCGAAGCGTTCGTTTCCCGACGCTACGTCGAAGGCATGCAGCATGCCGTCGTTCGCTCCAATATAGAGAATAGGCGTCCGATTTGCGGTGCTGGCCGCAAATGCCAGGTACGACGCTGACTGAATACCTTCGTTCGAACGGCCGATGTAAGCCGGATTGCTGTCGACAATGTCACCCAAGATATGTGTTCGACCTCGGAATACTCCTCCGGTTGCGGGAGGCACTTGTTCTTGCGTCTTGGATCCACGCAGGTACTGCAGCACATCTTGTCCGTTGGTATCCGGTGCAAATGTCTGGAGTGCAGTCCCTAGGGACGTTGATGCGGCGATTCCCTTTGACGGGTTGCCGTTAGACCATTCGAATGGAATGGCTTTGTTCTGTGCCGGGTCCCATGTTGCAATGACGCGGCCGGCCGGTCCGGATCCTGACGGCGGTGGGGCGACTTTCGCATCCAATTGGGTCTGAGCGGACCAATCCGGCGACGCGGTGCTAACCACTCCGGTGTGTTGGTCAATGTCATATTCAAACAAATTTCCCGTCCAGTCTTGAAAAAGTGCATCGGAAGTGACGAATTGCGACTGATAAACCTTTGAATTGACATTGAGGCCGGTGGAATTCACGGCGGCCGACGCAGTCGACTGAGTCTGCTCCAAAATCTTCGTAATAATGGTTTGCAAAGCGTCGGTGACTGCCTGCGGTGAGGTAGCGGGAAAATATGCGTTGGTTCCACCCGCAACAGACATAGCAGTCAAAGTATCCGCCGCTGCTTGGTTTTTGCTGGGATCGACGCCGGCACCCACCCCGATAATGTAAGTTTTGATGGGATTTGCGCCGCTGTTGAGAGCAGTTAGGTTTTTGATAACGTCCAATAGGGCCTGATCATTCGAAGATACAAGCGATCCATCACCGGGTTTATTGAATGTAGCTGTGACCCCGTATCCGTTGGGTGGAGTCGAGGCCGCGGTGCTGCCCAGGGGCGGCCAGTTCTTACCCTTTAAATCCATGGTAGGCAGACCATCGGTTACCAGCACGACATATCGCTGAGTCGCGCATCCATTGGTGGTCGGTGGGTTGCCGGCGAAAACAACCTGCGCTTCCGCCATCAGTCCGGCCATGGGCGATTGTGTCGCGGACGCTTTTATGTCTTTTGTGCCGGTGGAATTGGTTTCCGGCGCAAGATATGGCGTGAACGCCGCTATTGCATTTGCCACGGAGGTTGCCGTGGGAGTGGCGCCGGAAGATGTGATCGCCACGACGGGATTGCCATCGCCCGGGTTCTCGCTGAAGGTGTAGAACCCAAAGCCGCGCATCTCGTACATCACCTGCGCCGAATAGGGCACGAAGCCGGCGTTGGTCGGTCCCGTTGTACCTGCGCACGAGTTAACTTGGCTGCCATAGGACTCGAACACTCCGCCGTTTTCGTATGAGGTGAGACTGAAGGGTGGGCCGAAGGGTGAAGGGGGATTCGGTCCGTTGTAAACCACGCAAACCGCATCAAACCCGCCGGCATACAAGACGTCGTTGACATTGGGATCATCGCTACTGGTGCTGACGAGCATGTACTGCATGGTCGTTATGTTTTGGCCGGCATAAAAGATATTGAGTTGGGCGCAATTCTTTGCCGTCTGAAATGTTTGCGAGAGATTGATGCCGAAGCACGGATTCAAGACATACTCGCCGCTGGTCGGAATCGTGTTGGTGAACGTGAACCCGCCGGGGTTGCTCATTTGATAAACCCAGGTCGTGAATTCCGTCAAGCCACCGACGTCATAGTCGATGAGCCCGAAATCGGCGCTGTCGATATACGCGTTCAAGACCGCAGTGAGGCCGGCCTTCGCGACGTTCAAACGGCTGGGTGAGTTATCAACGAGCAGCCCGTTGGCGCTCACCGTGTACGGCGCCTGACCTGCGGAGCCAGGGTTAAGCGGCGGTGTGAAGCCCGCCGGAATGGTGAAGTTGACCGGCGATGACGTCGGAAATAGCAGCGGGTGCGGAATTGAACCGGAGCCAGTGCGGATCGCGCCGCTCAAGTCGCCATCCATGGACTCGGAATTCGCCAACGCCAGAAGAATCTGAGGGTGCGCCGGAATGGTGACGGTCAACGGCACCTGCGAGATAGAGATCGGCGTAACGGGTCCTCCCGCCATTACATTAGACGACCAGCACACGAGCACCGCGTAGCAAGCCGATGCCAGCGTTTGCGCGATGCGGCCACGCGTAGATTTTGAGGTGAGCCTTTTCATAATTGAGTTCCTTGCGCCGTGTGGCTAACGAACAATCGTTTGCAGTGTGGTAGTTGTCGTGTTGTCTGCGCCCACGCCCTGCGCGGTTACCCTGTACACGGTGACCGGCGGGGAGGAGGGATTGAGCGACGCCACTGAAATGTCATCGCCCGCAATGGCAACCGCCGGAAGCTGTTCTATGACGAACTTAGGGTTCTGCGAGCCGGATGGGATCTTCGTCAAAGCCGGTCCTGCCCCGTAGGGCAGCGCTGCTGTCGGGGACGTCCAGTCCATACCGGTAATCGGGCTGCCGAAGGCTAGGAGCGGCTCATATAGGCCGTTTGTGTTGCCGGCAAAATTGACATAAATGCCGGTGATCAACCCGTTTTCGGCGTTGCGTAAAGCGGCCTCGGCTGATTGCGCGCCCAGTTGGCGGTTATCTTCGTTGCGCGCCATTCTTTCTTCGACTGTTTGCATGCGCGCTGCCGTGACCCCGAGCAAACTCAAGATCAGCAGCAAAATCAATGCGACAAACATCACGACGCCGTGTTGCTTGGATCGGTTGTTCAATCGGAAAGAACGATTACGCATGACAGTACCTTTCAGGGCAGCGCGTTACGCACGGCGATAGTTTCTTCAAACACTTGACGCGACCGCCTGTCGATCGGGGCCGTGACCGTGGTACCGAGCAGATTGAAGGTGCGGGCTACCGCCGGCGGGTTGGCTGATCCGGGCGCGCTTGCCGCCAGCAGCGCGACCTTCACGCTCATCACGGTATTGAAATCGGTGACTTTATCGGCGGTGACATAGTTCGTTACCGCTTGCGCTCCGCTGGTATCGACGCCATACAGAATCTGCATTGCTTCAATATCCGGCACCAATTCAGTGGTGGTGAATCCGGTGGTAGCGTTGAGATCGGAGACCCAAAGGGCGCTATCCTGGTCAGCTCCCGGGGCTATGAAGTACACCACGGTATCAACGGGCGCCACTTGCGCGCCAACCGAAAACGAGAACGGGAAAGCCGAGGTGGAGTTGCCGCCGGGGCCGCCCGAGCCATTATGAGTGATGATGGAGTTAGGCGGAGAGGGCGTTATGTTTGTGATTTGGAAAACAACGCCCTTCTTGGCGCAATCGGAAATCACAGCTAGTTGCGGGCCGGCAGCGGTGGTAAGAGACCCTTGTAAATTGACGGTAAAGGACGGAGCGCCGTCTACGATTGCGGACACATAAACCGTCTGCGCGTCCTTGAGGGTCGAACGCACGACCAACACATCGTTATTCTGGACCGGCAGGCCCGCAAGCGCAGCATCCAGACCCGGAGTCGGCGCGCTGGCAGTGGTTACCCAGTGCGCGGTGTTGATGTCCGGGGCGACTGGCGCCGGCGCAATAGCATAGGCCTTATTAGGGCCGGTGTTGACTGCTTCGAAGCCACCGAGTGCTTGGCTGAAGCTGAACGGCAGCGCGGTTGCGCCTGCGTTCAGAGTCCCCACAATATTGGGGGCGGTCGTACAAGACATGTATCCTGCGCCGCGAACCGAGTTTGAAATGAAACCGAGTGCGAAGCGGCCGCCGTCCGTCAGCGCAGCCGTACCGGAGGTCGCTTCGAACGCCGAGCGCGACCCGACAAACACGGATATCACTCCCGCCGTGACAATCAATGCCAGGGTGATCGCCACCATCAGTTCGACCAGCGAGAATCCCCGCGCCCGAATCATAGAATCGTCTCCAGGGTGATCTGTTGAGTGTTCGAGGCCGCCGGCGCGCCGGCATTCAAGGTGGCTTGAGCAACCGAGTCATCCCAGCTCACGACGATGGTGACGGTGGTCTGCAACGAGAGAGGGTCCACGGCTGTGACCACCGACCCCTTACCGTTCGGCAGTGCACCAGCAGGCACGAGGCCGCTATTCGCGTCTAAGCGCAGTCCCCATTGGAAAAGGTCGTATTGGGCGACCTGTGTGGGGCTGTTACACGCCGTGCCTACACACGCAACTCCAGCGTAGGGAAAAACCACGGGGGTGGCGGCAGCTGTGTCATAGCTTTGATTGGGGGGCAGCGCTTCCTGTCGATTCGCACGCATATTGTCCAAAATCTCGTAGGCCAACGCAGTCGCTTGGCTGCGCAAATATGCGCTGTCGTTCGCGTGCGACGAAAACATCATTAGTTTAGCGATGCCGAGCAAGCCGATCGCCAGTATCACCAGCGAGACGAGTACTTCGACCAGCGTGAAGCCCTGGGTACTTGAAACGCCGTTACGCTTGTTGGGTGTGAAGATTTTCATGGCAGTTAAGGGCACGCCAGCGCGGCGCCGCCTACCGATTTTCCAGGTTGCTGTGATGCTGCCACTCGCCCGGTGGTAAGGACTTCAACCTGGCGCGCGAAGGCGGCCCCGCGGGCGTCGCAAATGCGTAACGTCAATGCCGCGGACACCATCCCGCTCGAGCGAAAGGTGATTCCCGTGGCGGGGCCTGCGACGGGTGTCACGGTATTGGTCCCATTGAGTGCCGGCACCGTCTGAAACACCACGTTCTTGGCATTATTGAGCGGGTCGACATAGGTCACAATCCAACCTTCTACCCACGATGTCGCGGCGGGGTCGCAATTCAACCCGTCCAGCGAAGGACAAACCGTGATGCCATTTGGGGAGGCGCGTTTGACCGCTTCGCTGCGGGCGTAGTTAAAGCTGGAGATGAGGGAATTGGCTTGGCCCGTGTCGCGATCGTTCTGCACGAAGCTGTTGAAAGCCGGCAGCGCAATACCGAACAGAATCCCGGCCACCGTGAGGGTGACGAGAAGTTCGATCAGCGTAAAGCCGTGCGATGGAGGTTTCATGGCCTCCATACTACGGACACAAGCTTGCTTGAACCTGACGGACAGGTCGCAAAAGCTAAAGAGTGCGGCTTAGTTCACAGACCGCGGGGGAAACAGGATCAGGACGCGGGTGCCAACGCCATTTGCCCCTGCCTCGATGCTCATCGAGGCGTCATACAGGCGCGAGATTTCATCCACGATCGCCAAACCCAGTCCGCTGCCGTGTCCGGGCGAGTTCGGCATTCGGTAAAACCGCTGGCGCACGCGCTGGCGCTCTGCCTCGGGAATGCCGGCGCCGGTGTCCACCACGGCAAGATAGGGCCTACCGTTCTTTTCCCCGGCGCCGGCCGTCACGCTGCCGCCGGGCGGTGTGTACTTGAGTGCATTGTCCACCAGATTGCTCAAGAGATCGTCCAACAGCGAAGGATCGGCACGGATCGTGATGGGCATGGTGTCGACACCCAGATCGATATTGGACTGCAGCGCCCGATCGAAGAACTTGGCGGCAACCTCATTGACGATGACTTGCAAATCCACAACTTGATTTCTTGCGCTGATGTTGGCCGAAGGATCGGCGCGCGCCAATGTCAGGAGCTGGTTGGCCGAATGCGCGAGTTGTTTCACACCCTCCTGTAGCGTGAGCAGTCGGGTCTTGATCGGCTGCGCCGCGGGTTCTGCGATGAGGAGGCCAAGTTGTGCCTGCATTCCGGTGATTGGTGTGCGCAATTGATGCGCGGTATCAGCGATGAACTGTTGCTGCGATTGCACTGATGTGCGCAGCATTCCATACAAGCGGTTCAAGGTCACCACGACTGGCGCTATCTCGCGCGGCACCGAGATTTCCACGATGGGCCGCAGATCCAGGGGCGAGCGGCGGGCGATTTCGTCGCGCAACCTTCTGATCGGCCGCAGGCCGAACTGGATCCCGACCCACACCAGCACGAGGGTGATATCGAGCTGTACGAAGTCCCAAAGAAGCGTGCTCATTAAACCGAATCGGGCTTCCGGTTCCGAGTTTACCTTGATGTCAGCGACGGTAATGGTGACGAGGCCGGCCCGGGAATCGAAGCGAGTCGTGAGGGTACGCACGTTTCGGCCATCGACCTGCGCCATCGCCGGCATTTGCGTGCTCTCACTGTCCAAGACCACAGTCGGCAGTTGTGGATCACCGGCCAGCAACCGTCCTTGGGCATCGCGAAGGGCGTACTTGATAGAGTCGGAGGTTGGGAGAAACGGCCGAACATAGGGATTGAGGTCAAGCGCGACTTGGCCCTGTTTGACCACGACATGCGCCATCAACGAGTTTGCAGCATCTTTCAAACGCCGATCGCTGCTGATCACCACCGGCGCCACGTTGTTGAAGTAATGAATCAGGGCGCCGCACAGGGCCACCAGCATCAGCGGGATCGCCAGCCACAAAATCAATTGGCGGCTGATGGAGGAGCTCACGCGGGCCTCACTTCTTCCAAGCGATATCCGAGGCCGCGCAGGCTGCGAATGATCGCCGCATCGCCGAGCTTGGCACGCAGCCGCGAGACCTGTACTTCGACGGCGTTGGCCGTGATGTCCTGATCGGGGCCGGCCACCGCTTGCTGGATGCGCTCCTTGGAGACGATTTGCCCGAGACGCCGCGCCAAACACTCGAGCACCAGCCATTCACGCGCCGTCAGATCGACTTCCGCCTCATCAATGCAAAGGCGTTTGCCCGATAGATCGACGCTCATGCGGTTGAGTTTCACCACGCCGCTGGTGGCGCCATGCGAGCGCCGCATGAGGGCGCGGCATCGCGCCGCCAGTTCGGCGGCCTCGAACGGTTTGCTTAAGAAATCATCGGCACCCAAATCAAGCGCCTTGACCTTGTCCGTCAACGTGCAACGGGCGGTGAGAATGAGGGTGGGCAGGGATTTGCCGGCGCTGCGCAGCCGGCGCACCAAGGTCAGGCCGTCGGCACCGGGCAAGCCCACGTCGATTACCGCCAGCGCGAATTCTTCATTGGCGACGGCGGCCTGAGCCGCCTCCGCGCTCTTGACCCGGTGCACGGAATAACTGGCCGCGGTCAATCCTCGCAGGATGGCGTCGGCGACGATGTCGTCATCTTCTACTAATAAGAGCCGCACGCGTCACTTTACTATGGGCCAAGGTGATTCTTAAGCGTGGGAGCCTGCCTGAGGCTCCTACGGGTCGCCGACCGCGTGACTGCTTGGATTGATCGGCTCCTCGCGATCGCCGCCGAAGCCGGTGCGGCGCGGGGGGACCAATGCGCGCAGTTTGGCCTCGTACGCCTTGGCAAAGGTTTCGGTGAATAAATGCGGAAATCCATCGGGCGGGCGCTGCGCGAGGCCGGCAAACAGCTCCGCATATAAATCCCAGTACTTTGCCTTGCTTTGACCGCCAAAGACGCCGCGCTTTCCAGCCCGTTCGAAGCGTTCCTCCAGCTCTTTCGGGTCCACGCGGTTCAAGAACTCTTCGAATGCGGCACGCGTCGCCGCCAGAGTGGCGCCGTTTTGCGCCTTGAGCTCACGGAAATTCTCGCGCAGGGCCTCGACGGATCCGGCGCGCGTCGAAACGGTGTTCAACAATCGCACCAATGCCTCATCGACTCCGCGAGACAAGTTCAAGGGTGACTCGGAGGCTTCTGCACTGGGCGGCGAAATCCTGAACTTGTTTCGAAATTCGTTGCGGCCCTGATTCAGATCCATCAAGCCCAATACGGCCTCGCGCAACAATTGGCCGGCGAGCTGCAGTGCTGCGTTGCGCGCTTCCGACGTAATGGTGCGAGGATCGATACCTGCACCGCGACAAAACGCGGACAGTCCAATATCGAAATCACCGTCATAGAGGGCGAGACTTTGTGAGCGCGACAGGTCAGGCCTCGGCGCGATCGGCGCGCTTTGGTTTGGCGGAGTTCCCTTGGCAGTCTCGACCTTCAGAGGCCGCGTCATCATGTGCCAGGGCGTGACCGCAGCGTCCGCTGATCCTGCCGGTTGATCGACCGCCGGCAGGGACTGGCCGTATGCGTCGCGTGGCCGCACGCCGGAATCCGCGGCCGACAAGTTGCTGGGTTCCAGCAGTTGACTCAAGTCAAGGTCCGCACCCAAGTCGTTGGCCGTGGATTTCTTGGCGGCGGAGGAGGGTGACTGACCGTCATAGGCAATGATGGCGCTCTCTTCGGGCGGGAAATCATTGCTCTGGTCAATACTGATCAAGAGTTCGTATTCGCCCAAACGCACGTAGTCGCCATCTTTGAGCGCGTAGTCGTGGTACTTGCCCAGCGGCACCTGGGCGCCGTTGACATAGGTCCCGTTGGAACTGGTATCGACCAGTATGTAGGCGCCCGCCCTAAAGTCGATGCGGGCGTGTTTGCCCGAGAGGTAACGCTCAGGGTCGGGTAGAATCCACTCATTGTCAGTCGCGCGCCCAATGGTGCCGCCGTGTACACCAAAGATTTTGGTGGCAAGGGCTCCGAGGCGGGTTGAGTGTTCGCTGACGACGCGTAAGCGCAGGGCCATATTCAATCCCTCCAGCGGGTCTCAAGGTTTGCGCTAAGTGCCGGTATAATATGGTGAAATACTAGCAATGGTTGGAGCCTACTGAATGGCAGCGAGTCACATTTTCAAAGTTCTGTTCGTGAATCAGGGCAAGGTCTATGAGATCTATGCCCGTAAAGTGAGCCACGGCAGCTTATTCGGTTTCATCGAGGTTGAGGAACTGGTGTTCGGGGAGCGGACGACGGTCGTCGTGGATCCCGCCGAGGAAAAGATAAAGGCGGAATTCAACGAAGTAAAGCGCACCTATCTGCCCATGCATTCGGTGCTGCGCATCGATGAAGTGAAGAAACAGGGCGTCAGCAAGATTGTCGCACTGGAAGGCTCCAACGTCTCGCAATTCCCGGTTCCAATCTATACCCCCGGCGGGGACTCCAGCGCTCGTAAATAGGTTGATTCCTGTAGAATGATGCATGTTTAGCCTTTTCGGCGCACCGGCGCTGTCGCAATTTCGTCTTGACCAGCTGCTGCGCGCGATCAAGGCTCAAGATTCGCGCGTCACGACGCTCAGCAGTCGCTGGGTCCACTTCGTCGACACCAACCGCGACCTCAGCAAGTCTGAGCTCGACGTGCTCGGCAAGCTCCTGACTTACGGGACGCGCGCTACCGAGGCGCCGCACGTTCCAGGCAGCGGTCACAGGATCTTGGTGACGCCGCGCGTCGGTACCGAGTCGCCGTGGTCGAGCAAAGCGACCGACATCGTGCATGTCTGTGGCCTGCGCGCAGTGAATCGCGTCGAGCGCGGCACCCTGTACTTGATCGAGTCCAGCGCACCGCTGGCGATTGCGGAACTCGAGCAATTGGCCGTCCACCTGCACGATCGTATGACGGAATCCGTTTGGGCGGAGTCCTTGGAGCCTGTGGGTCTGTTTCACTCGGCCCCGCCGCGCGGCCTGCGTCATGTCGCTTTGGGCGCGCAGGGCCACGAGGCCTTGGCCCGGGCCAACCGAGAGTGGGGCCTGGCGCTGTCGAGCGATGAGATCGACTATCTGGAGCAAGCGTTCCGCAAGTTGGGAAGGGATCCGACCGATGTGGAACTGATGATGTTCGCGCAGGCGAACTCCGAGCACTGCCGGCATAAGATCTTCAACGCGCAGTTCGTCATCGACGGTGAGGCGATGCCGCAGTCGCTCATGGCCATGATTCGCGCCACGTATGCGCGCAATTCTGTGGGGGTGCTGTCCGCCTATCGCGACAATGCCGCCGTGATCGAAGGCGCCGGTGCCACCCGATTCTTTGCCGACCCGCTCTCGCAGCGCTACCGCGGCAGCCATGAGCCGATCGATATTTTGATGAAGGTGGAGACGCACAATCATCCCACCGCCATTTCGCCGTTCCCCGGCGCGGCCACCGGCTCGGGCGGTGAGATTCGAGATGAAGGCGCAACGGGAATCGGTGCCAAGCCCAAGGCCGGGCTGACCGGATTCTCGGTATCCAATCTGAGAATTCCCGGCATGGTGCAGCCCTGGGAAATCGACTTCGGCAAACCCGACCGAATTGCCTCGGCGCTCGACATCATGACGGCCGCCCCCTTGGGCGCCGCCGCTTTCAACAATGAATTCGGACGCCCAAACACCTGCGGATATTTCCGCGTGTTCGAGCAGCAAACCACGGAGACCGGCCGCGCGCTGGTTCGCGGCTATCACAAGCCCATCATGGTCGCCGGTGGCCTTGGCAGTGTGCGTCGTCAGAACGTCGAGAAAAAGGATGTCGTGATCGGCGCGCCCCTCATAGTGCTCGGCGGGCCTGCCATGTTGATTGGATTGGGCGGCGGCGCAGCCTCGTCGGTGGGCAGCGGTCAAAGTTCATCCGATTTGGATTTTGCATCGGTGCAGCGCGGCAACCCGGAAATCCAACGCCGTGCTCAGGAAGTGATCAACGGCTGCATCGCGCTGGGGGATGCCAATCCCATCTTGTTGATCCATGACGTCGGCGCCGGCGGACTCTCGAATGCGCTGCCCGAAGCCATCGCGCACAGTCATCGCGGCGGGCGCATCGATCTGCGCAAGATTCCCAGCGCCGAATCGGAACTCTCGCCGATGGAAATCTGGTGCAACGAAGCGCAGGAGCGCTACGTGCTTGCGCTTGCTCCCTGCAGCATCGCCCAGTTTGCCGCTCTCTGTGAGCGCGAGCGCTGCCCCTTTGCAGTGGTGGGCGAAATCACGGGAGATGGGCAGCTTGTGGTCCATGATCCGCTGCTTCACGACACCCCGGTCGATATACCCATCGAAGTGCTGCTGGGCAAAGCACCACGCATGGTTCGCGAGGTGCGCTCTATGCCCAAGAGCATTTCCACACTATCGACCGCAACCTCAACCATCGGCGACTCGCTCGATCGGCTGCTGTGTCTGCCGACCATCGCTGACAAGTCTTTCTTGATCACCATCGGCGATCGGACGGTCGGCGGCTTGATCAGCCGTGACCAAATGGTGGGCCCCTGGCAGGTGCCGGTTGCCGACGTCGCCGTCTCGCTCAGTAGTTACGCGGAATACAGCGGCGAAGCCATGGCGATGGGGGAGCGAACGCCGGTGGCGGTACTCGATGCGCCGGCGTCCGGAAGAATGGCCGTCGCCGAGGCCTTGACCAATATGCTGGCGGCGGACATTCGTCATTTGACCGACATCCGCCTATCGGCGAATTGGATGGCCGCGTGCGGCGAGCCGGGCGAGGATGCCGATTTGTACGCCACCGTGCGCGCCGTCAGCGAACTCTGCACGGCGCTTGGGCTGACCATTCCCGTGGGTAAGGATTCCTTATCCATGAAGACCACCTGGCGGGATGCCGGCAGCGAGCATGCGGTCATTGCACCGGTATCGCTGATCGTCTCCGCGTTCGCCCCCGTCGAAGACGCGCGCGCGACCCTGACGCCCCAGCTTGATTTGTCGCAACCCTCGCGCCTGTTGCTCATCGATTTGGGCGCAGGAAAGAATCGCTTGGGTGGTTCGTGCTGGTCGCAAGTGCACACGAGGAGCGGGGGGAGCCCTGCGGACCTGGACAACCCCATTCTTTTGAGCCAGCTTTTTGCGGCGCTGCGTACGCTTAAGGATCACGGGCTGGTGCTCGCCTATCACGACCGGTCGGACGGCGGGTTATTGGTGACCGTGCTCGAGATGGCGTTCGCCGCTCATTGCGGCCTGCGCATTGACCTAGGATCAGCGGCGGACACGGTCGCCGCCTGCTTTTCCGAAGAGTTGGGCGCCGTCATACAAGTGCCGCTGGCGCGCGTGGATGAGGCGCGGAATATTTTGCAGCGCCATGGTCTGGCGCAACTCAGCCGCGACATCGGCGAGCCCGTACCGGGGTCCGAAGTGCACGTGAGTGCGAACGGCAGCATGGTCTATGCGGCCTCGCGCATCGCATTGCATCGCCGCTGGAGCGAAGTGTCGTTTCGGATGCAAGAGCTGCGCGACAATCCGCAATGCGCACAGGAGGAATATTCGCGACTCGAGGATGCGAGCGATCCGGGTCTGCATGCCCACTTGAGTTACGATCCAAATGCGGATGTCGCCGCACCGTTCATCCTGAGCGGGGTGCGGCCGGCGATCGCTGTGCTGCGCGAACAAGGGGTCAACAGCCAGAGCGAAATGGCTGCGGTGTTCACCCGTTCGGGGTTCGATGCTTACGATGTACACATGACGGACATTCTGGCCGGTCGCGTGCGCTTGGGGCGATTCCACGGACTGGTGGCCTGCGGTGGTTTCTCTTATGGCGATGTGTTGGGTGCCGGCGAGGGCTGGGCCAAATCCATCCTGTTCAACGCGCGGGCGCGCGAGGAGTTTGCAGCCTTTTTCTCACGCGACGCAACATTTACCTTGGGCGTTTGCAACGGTTGTCAAATGCTGTCCGCACTGAAAGACCTGATCCCGGGCGCTGCAGCATGGCCGCGTTTCGTGCGCAACCGATCGGAACAGTACGAGGCACGGTTGTCGCTGGTGCGCATCCCGAAGTCTAATTCAGTGCTGTTCGCCGGCATGCAGGGTTCGGTGTTGCCCATTGCCGTGGCGCATGGTGAAGGCAGGGCAGAATTCGACTTAGGTTCCGGCGCCGGCGCATTGATGGCGGCGAACGTAGTGACTTTGCAATACGTCGACCATCACGATCAGCCCACGGAGCGATATCCCTTCAATCCGAACGGTTCGTCAATGGGTCTGGCGGGACTCTGCAGCACCGATGGGCGCGTGACTTCGATCATGCCTCACCCGGAACGGGTGTTTCGCAGCGTTCAGAACTCCTGGGTCTCCAAGGAATGGGCGGAAGACGGCGGCTGGATGCGCCTGTTCCGCAACGCGCGGGTGTTTGTCGGCTGACGCCGCTCGCGTGACCGGCCGTTAGCGAGCTTAGGTGTCAGCCAACGCCAATCAGTGACTTTTCTCAGCCGGCTTCGGCTTGGTTGGGTGCCACGAAGCGCCGAAACGTCACCGCCTGCACCAGGCGCGCTTTGCGCACGAAAGTTTGATACAGCAAGTCGCGCATCACTTCCAGCAAAATGCCTGCGTGCTCTGCGTTCAAGTTGGGCTGATTGGGCCAGGGGTCGCTGTCGCTGCCGAACAGCACCCCCCGCAAGATCGAAAAGGTGTCTTCGTCAAGATCCGCCAAGGAGCGAATCTCCTGAAGCGTATCGAAGAGCTCCAACTTACCGCGCTCACCGAGCTCGCGAAACAAGGACTGCGCGGTGCGCCGGCTCATCGACCCAAAGGCGCTGTAACAGGCGGCCGAGTAGCAATTGAGCGCTTCCTTGAACAGGCCCTCCGCCTCTTCCGGCAAATAGGTCAGTGGGAAATTCTCGCGTGCACGCTCGATTTCCATGAAGTTCGGGGCGAGTTCTATCCGCAGCGCCGTATACGATTTGACGGCGAACTTGAGGAATATCGGCTCGATGCAGGTGTCGCAGCGGAACACAATGCCGATGTGTTTGGGCTTGCGCCGGCTAAGTTCCTCGAATTTTGGCACCGCCATCGGCGTTAAATGGGTCAGGGTCTGGCAATGGGGGCACGTCAGGGCGATGCCTTGATAGTCGACGTGCAGCTCATCCTGGGGTGTGATGTAAATGCTCATAGGTCACCCTGTCAGTGGTTTGTAGCGAATCCGGTGAGGCTGATTGGCATCCTCGCCTTTGCGCTTTTTGTAATCCTCGACGTATTCCTGATAGTTACCCTCGAACCAAACGACTTGCGAGTCGCCCTCGAACGCAAGTATGTGCGTCGCGATGCGATCGAGAAACCAGCGATCATGCGAGATGACCACGGCACAGCCGGGGAAGGCCACCAATGCGTCTTCGAGGGCGCGCAGCGTTTCAATATCCAGATCGTTGGTCGGCTCGTCGAGCAGCAGCACGTTACCGCCTGCCTTCAATACCTTCGCCAGATGCACCCGATTGCGTTCGCCGCCCGACAGCTCGCCGATCATCTGTCCTTGCTGTACGCCCTTGAAATTGAAACGGCCCACGTAGCCTCGCGAGGAAGTCTCGTAGTTGCCCACCTTGATCAGATCCAGTCCGCCGGAGATCTCCTGCCAAACGGTATTTTTATCATTGAGTGCTTGCCGTGACTGGTCGACGTAAGCGAGCTTGACGCTGGGACCCAAACGAATCTCTCCGCTGTCCGGTTTTTCGATGCCGGACAGCATGCGGAACAGCGTGGTCTTGCCGGCGCCGTTGGGGCCAATGATGCCCACGATGCCGCCGGGCGGCAAATTGAAGCTCAGAGAATCGATCAGCAAGCGATCGTCATAGCCTTTTCTCAGGTTCTTGCATTCGATGACCAGATCGCCCAGGCGCTCGCCCGGCGGAATATAGATTTCGTTGGTCTCGTTGCGCTTTTGGAATTCCTGGGAAGCCAGCTCTTCATATCGCTGCAGACGGGCTTTCGATTTTGCCTGCCGCGCTTTTGGATTGGTGCGCACCCATTCCAGCTCGCGTTTGAGCGTTTTTGCCAATGCGTCCTGCTGCCGCTCTTCCTGAGCCAAGCGCTGTCCTTTCTGCTCCAGCCACGAGGAATAATTCCCCTGCCAAGGTATCCCGTGCCCACGGTCCAGTTCCAGGATCCACTCGGCCACATTGTCGAGAAAGTAGCGATCGTGCGTGACCGCAATGACGGTGCTCGGATATTCCTCTAAAAAATGCTCAAGCCATGCCACCGATTCGGCGTCGAGGTGATTGGTCGGCTCATCGAGCAGCAGCATGTCGGGCTTGGACAAAAGTAGGCGGCACAGGGCGACGCGGCGCTTCTCGCCGCCGGAAAGCTTACCGACGACCGCATCCCAGGGCGGCAGGCGCAGCGAGTCGGCGGCGATTTCGAGCTTTCGCTCCAGCTCCCATCCCCCGACGGCATCGATTTTATCCTGCATCTTGGCCTGCTCTTCCAGAGCCTTGTTCATTTCATCGTCAGACAGGGGCTCGGCGAATTTGTCACTGATGGCGTTGAATCGATCAATCAAGCTTTGTACATCGCCGACGCCTTCACCCACCACCTCGCGCACCGTCTTGGTCTCGTCGAGCACAGGCTCTTGCGGCAAGTAGCCGACCTTGATGCCCGCCTGCGCCCGCGCCTCGCCTTCGATGTCCTTGTCGACCCCGGACATGATTTTGAGCAGCGTGGATTTTCCGGAACCGTTCAGCCCCAGCACGCCGATCTTTGCGCCGGGGAAGAAACTCAAGCTGATATCGCGCAAAATAATGCGCTTGGGTGGCACAACCTTGCCAACCCGGTTCATGGTGTAAATGAACTGAGCCATCTATTGCCTGTATTGAAGTAATCGCGTGAATTCGCGGGGAACCGCGCGAATTATCCGCGACTCCCTCAGCGTTGTCACGGTGCGGCTTTCTCGCTAGGGAACACCGGTCGAATAAGCTACAATTACCGGCTATCTTTCGGAGACTTGCACATGTTTAGCGCCCAAATGAGCATTGACGGCTTCGATCCTGAACTTGCCAAGGCGCTGGCCGGCGAACGCGGCCGCCAGGAGGATCATATCGAACTGATCGCCTCGGAGAACTATGCCAGTCCGCGGGTTCTAGAAGCTCAAGGGTCGGTGCTTACGAACAAGTACGCCGAAGGATATCCCGGCAAGCGCTACTACGGCGGTTGTGAATTCGTCGATATCGCTGAAAGCCTGGCCATCGAGCGTGCAAAGCAGCTGTTTGGCGCCGCTTATGCCAACGTTCAGCCGCATTCGGGGTCTCAGGCAAATGCCGCCGTTTACTTCGCCCTCTTAAGCCCCGGCGACACGATTTTAGGGATGAGCCTGGACCATGGCGGCCATTTAACACATGGCGCCAAGGTCAACTTCTCCGGCAAGCTCTTCAAAGCCGTGCAATACGGGATCGTGCCTGAGACCGGTCTCATCGATTACGATCAAGTGGACCGTCTTGCGCAGGAACACCGCCCCAAGATGATCGTGGCGGGGTTTTCGGCGTATTCACGCGTCATTGACTGGGCCCGCTTCCGCGCCATCGCCGATTCGGTCGGCGCCTACTTGTTCGTCGACATGGCGCATGTTGCGGGGCTGATTGCCGCAGGCGCGTATCCCAACCCTGTGCCGTTTGCCGACGTGGTGACCACCACCACGCATAAAACCTTGCGGGGTCCGCGCGGCGGTCTGATTCTGGCTCGGCCGCACGCTGACTTGCACAAAAAATTCAACTCAATGGTGTTTCCGGGAATTCAAGGCGGCCCGTTGATGCACGTGATCGCAGCCAAAGCCGTCGCCTTCTTGGAGGCGCTGCAGCCGGAATTCAAGACTTACTCCGCGCAAGTCATTGCCAACGCACGCGCGATGACCAAGGTGCTGCAGCAGCGCGGCTACAAGATTGTTTCCGGCGGCACCGACAATCATCTATTTCTGCTCGATCTGATCGATAAAAACATCACCGGCAAGGATGCTGACGCCGCATTGGGCCGCGCGCATATGACGGTCAATAAAAACGCGGTGCCCAACGATCCGCGTCCGCCTTCCATCAGCAGCGGCCTGCGCATCGGCACGCCTGCCGTGACGACGCGCGGCTTCAAAGAGCCCGAGGTGCAGCAGCTATCCAACTGGATCGCCGATGTGCTGGATCATCTTGGCGATGAATCTGCGCTGCAGCGTACCCGAGCCGAGGTCGTGGCGATCTGCCGTCGATTCCCGGTCTACGGCCAGGAGCCTCGCGCTCGATGAGTAGCCAGGAGCCTCGCGGTCTATGAGTAATTCCGATGCATTGCCCATTTTGCGGCCACACCGAGACTAAGGTGATCGACTCTCGCCTCGCCGGCGAGGGACGACAAATTCGCAGGCGCCGCGAATGCCTGGCGTGTACCGAAAGATTCACCACATTTGAAACAGCAGAATTATTGTTGCCGACTGTCGTCAAGGGCGATCGCAGCCGCGAACCCTTCGATGAGAAAAAGCTACTCACCGGAATGCTCAAGGCTCTCGAAAAGCGTCCCGTTTCGCGCGAAGCCACTGAAGCCGCCGCAGCACGGGTTTGTCACAAGCTGCGCAGCCTGGGGGAGCGCGAAATCGACTCGCGCGCCATCGGGGAAATGGTGATGGAGGAACTGCGCCATCTGGACGAAGTTGGGTACGTGCGCTTTGCGTCCGTATACCGCAGTTTTCAGGATGTGGACGCCTTTCGCACCGAAATTGATCAACTGCGGCGGCATCGTCGGCGCCGGGAACCCAGCAAGGATCAATTGCCGCTCCTGCCGGGAGATGCGACCGATGATGAGGATAAGTGAGCAAGGTATCCATCGCGCAAGATCGGGTGCATATGGCGCGCGCGCTGGAATTGGCCGCGCTCGGCCTCTACACCACCGATCCGAATCCACGGGTGGGATGCGTCATCGCGAACGCAAAAGGTGTCCTCGGAGAAGGCTGGCATGCGCGCGCGGGCGAGCCCCACGCGGAAGTCCTGGCCCTGCGTGCCGCCGGGCAGCAAGCACGGGGCGCTAGCGTTTACGTGACGCTGGAACCTTGCAGTCATACCGGACGCACGCCGCCCTGTGCGGACGCATTGATCGCCGCCGGCGTCGCGCGTGTGGTGTGCTGCACGCGGGATCCCAATTTTAAGGTTGCCGGCGCAGGGATCGAGCGCTTGACCAAGGCTGGCATTGCCGTGGACGTGGGGTTATTTGCCGATGAGGCGCGCAGGCTCAACGTCGGGTTTTTTTCGCGGTTCGAACGCGGCCGCCCCTACGTGCGGCTGAAGCTGGCCATGAGTCTGGATGGGCGCACAGCTCCGGCAGGGGGCGGCCAGATGTGGATCAGCGGGGAGGCGTCCCGTGCGGATGTACAGACATGGCGCGCGCGCAGCTCCGCCGTCCTCACCGGCGCAGGCACCGTACGCACCGACGATCCACAGCTGAATGTGCGCCTGAGCTACGGAACCTGGGTCCGCCAACCCCTTCGAGTGGTGCTCGATACCATGCTGACCTGTCCGCGCGGCGCAAAGATCTTCAGCAATGGCGAGGCGCTGGTGTTTGCCGCTGCCGATGCGCCGGTCGGCTTGTTCAAGGATCTCAAGGTGGAGCGAATTCCGCGCGCTCCCGGCGGTCTGGATCTGGATGCCGTCATGCAGAACCTGACCGCGCGCGAGATCAACGAGGTATTGCTCGAATGCGGCCCGACTCTCTCGGGGGCGTTTGTCGCCAAACAGCTGGTCGACGAACTCGTGCTCTATGTGGCGCCCAAGCTGCTGGGGTGCGACGCCGCGCCGCTGATGGGTATCAAACTCTGCGGCTCGAAGTGGCTGCCGTCATTCGAATTTCAAGACGCGCGGCAGTTGGGTGAAGATATGCGCATCACTCTAAGGTTCAAGAAGTCATAATCATGTTTACCGGAATTATTTTGGCGAAGGGCCGTGTCATCTCTCTCTCACCGCGGGAGGGTGACTTGGAGTTAGGTGTCGATGCCACGGGCCTCGATATGGCGCGCGTCGCCATCGGCGACAGCGTGTGCGTCCAAGGCGTGTGTCTTACCGTGACCCGCAAACAGGACGAAAATTTCTTTGCAGACGTGTCGCGCGAGACCCTGTCAAAAACCACGCTGGGCAAGTTGAAGATCGGTTCGAACGTCAATCTGGAGCCGAGCTTGCGCGCCGGCGACGCCCTCGGCGGCCACATGGTCAGCGGTCACGTCGATGCGGCCGGCAATCTCAAGCGCATCGATCAGGACGCCCGTTCCTGGCGCCTGGAATTCGAATTGCCGCCATCGCTGACACGATTCGTGGCGGCCAAAGGCTCGATCTGCCTCAATGGCGTGAGTCTCACCGTCAATAACGTGGACGGCCTGCGATTCGACGTCAACATCATTCCGCACACACATGCGGTCACGACACTGGGCGAGCTTCGAGCCGGCGACGAGGTCAACGTCGAGATCGACGTCGTCGCGCGATACCTGGATCGGCTGGTGCCGAAGGCGAACTGAGCGTTGCGGGCCGTATAGGCGGGCGGCGCAAGCTCCCCGCCAGGCCCCCAACTCCGGCTACAATGGCGCCCCCTTGCCGGCGGCGAATTGACTAAGGCGACACATGGCTGCGTTCAACACGATCGATGAAATTCTAGAGGACCTGCGCCGCGGAAAGATGGCGGTGATCATGGACGATGAGGACCGGGAAAATGAGGGCGATCTGATCATGGCCGCGGAATGCGTGCGGCCTGAGGACGTGAATTTCATGGCGCGTTACGGCCGCGGCCTCATCTGCCTGACCCTGACTCGCGACCGCTGCCGCCAGCTTCGACTGCCGCTCATGGTGAGCGATACCGACAGCAGCCACCGTACCAATTTCACGCTGTCGATCGAGGCCGCGGAGGGCGTAACCACGGGAATCTCCGCGCACGATCGTGCGCACACCGTCAAAACCGCCGTGGCGCCCAACGCGAGGCCCGAAGATCTACGCCAGCCGGGCCATATTTTCCCGCTGATGGCGCAGCCGGGCGGTGTCTTGACGCGCGCGGGGCATACGGAAGCCGGTTGTGATCTTGCACGCCTGTCCGGGTTTTCGGCCGCGGCCATGATCGTGGAAATCTTGAACGACGACGGGACTATGGCTCGGCGGCCCGATCTCGAGCTGTTCGCCAAGACTCACGGCCTGAAGATCGGCACGATCGCGGATTTGATCCGCTACCGCTTGAAGAACGAGCGTTCCGTCGAGCGCGTCTACGATGAGGCCGTCGATACCGAGTACGGCGGATTCAGGCTTTGTTGCTACGAAGATCATGTGAACAAAACCGTGCACATCGCGCTGGTGAAAGGCGATTTGAATTCCAGTCTACCGCCGCTGGTCCGCGTGCACATCAATCACACATTGCGCGATGTCGTGGGTGTCAGCAGCGAGAAACTCGGCTGGCCGCTGCGCGCGGCCATGCGCCGGGTGGCCAAGGAGGATTCGGGCGTCGTGGTGATACTGCGGTCCGAGGAATCGCCGCGAGACTTCATGGAGAGCTTGATGCATCTGGACGCCAAACCCGCGCGGCCGCCGGTCGGTGCCACCGTGGTGCGAACTTACGGAATTGGTGCGCAGATCCTCAAGGATCTGGGATTGATGCGCATGCGGGTATTGAGCGCTCCCAAGCAGCTGCAGGGACTGGCGGCTTTTGATCTTGAAATAACCAGCTATGTGGACGGCGATGAATGAGCGGCCGGGACAGGCGCCTCGGCTTATACTTCCGGTCTGTCTACGCGAGGAATGACTTGTGCCCAATGATCAGCCGAAAATAGTCGAGGGAGAACTGCTGGCCCGCGATTTGCGCTTTGCGCTCATCGCCGCGCGATTCAATGACTTTGTGGTGGAGCCGCTGGTGCGGGGCGCGCTCGATGCTTTGAAGCGCCACGGGGTCGGCGAGAAGCAAATCGAGATCGTGCGCGTGCCGGGGGCTTTCGACATTCCCATCGTAGCGCGCAAGCTGGCGATGTCGCATCGCTACGAGGCTCTCATTGCGCTCGGGGCCGTGATCCGCGGTCAAACGCCCCATTTTGACTACGTTGCCGGCGAATGCGCCGGAGGTATTGCGCGCATTGCGCTCGAGTCAGGGGTACCGATTGCCTTTGGAGTACTCACCACCGACACGGCTGAGCAGGCGGTGGATCGGGCGGGCGGCAAGGCCGGCAACAAGGGTGCCGATGCCGCACTGGTTGCAATCGAGATGGCAAATCTATTGCGCCGTCTGGACAACTAAGTGGCTTCTGGGGACTCAAGCCATCGAGCTCGAAGTCTCGCGCGCCGCCTCGCGCTGCAGGCCCTGTATCAGATTCAAATCAATCCACTGCCGTGGCAGGATGTGCAACGGCAATTTGCCCTAGATCCCGAGGCGGAGCGGGTCGATCGGGATTATTTTCGAGCATTGATTGAAGGGATAGCGCCCAATCGCGAAGCGCTGGATTCTCGATTGTCCGGCTTGTGCGAGATTCCGCCGCAGGAGCTGGATCCGATCGAGCATGCAGTCCTTTGGCTGGGGCTTCACGAGCTGCAGTCGTGCCCGGAATTGCCGTACCGAGTGGCGCTTGCCGAAGCGGTGCAGCTGGCCAAACAATTTGGTGCGACGGATGGACACAAGTTCGTCAACGCCGTGTTGGATCGAGCCGCCCAGGAATCGCGACCGCACGAGTATGGCCGCGCGGCCACTTGAGGCGATGAGTTTGGTGTCCTCCGATCTCGGCGAGTTTGAATTGATTCGTCGATTTTTTGTTCGCGATCAACGGCCGCAGCGCGCGCCGGGAGTGGTTCTCGGTATCGGCGATGATGCGGCAATTCTCGATCTTCCCAAGGGAGCTGAATTGGTGGCTGCCGTGGATACGATCGTGGCGGGCCGTCATTTCCCTGAAAACAGCGACGCGCGTTCGATCGGCCATCGCGCCTTGGCGGTGAATTTGAGCGACATCGCCGCCATGGGCGCAACCCCCTTGTGGGCAACGCTCGCCTTGACAATGCCCAGCGCGGATCCTGATTGGCTGGAAAAGTTTGCAGCAGGTTTTCTGGAACTTGCGGACGCGCACGGTGTAGCGCTGGTCGGCGGCGATACCACGCGGGGCCCGCTGACCGTCAGCGTACAGATCTTGGGCCACGTTGCGCAAGGAACCGCGCTGCGACGAAGCGGCGCCCAGGCCGGAGATTTGTTGGCCGTGAGCGGGACGCTCGGGGACGCCGCTGCGGGTCTGGCCTGTCTTGAGGCTTCGCCGCCGCGCGCACGCAGCCACGAGGTGAATGAACTGATTCGCCGCTTTGATTACGCAGAGCCCAGGGTGCAGTTGGGTGCCTGTTCGCGCGGCATAGCGACTGCTGCGATGGACTTGTCCGACGGCCTGGTCGGAGACCTGCCGAAACTGGCGCAGGCCAGCGGCCTCGCTGCGCGCGTCGACGTCGAACGACTGCCCCTGTCGGCCGCCATTCAATCCGCGGCAAGCTCGAGCCAGGCGCTCGAATGGGCTCTTTCCGGGGGTGATGACTATGAATTGCTGTTGGCCGTGCCACCAACACGATTCGCCGAACTCAAGGCCGCGGCCAATCGATTGAACTTAACGCTGACGGCGATCGGCGAACTTTGTGGCGGCGCGGGCGTGACGTGGTCATTAAAAGGCAAGGATTTTGTTCCTCGCGTCTCAGGTTTCGACCACTTCGCCTAAGCCTCGACCCAAATCACAGTTTAGCTCCAGCCACCCCAGTATCCTCGCGTCATCGAAGTCGAATGACGCCCGCTGCGCACGGTTACCCTTGACCAATACTCGCTCCACCAGTCTTGCGAAAGCCCAATCCGGCCGCGGTTCGTTGCCGGAGAAGATCGGCAAGTACGTGATCATCAACGAAGTAGGGCGCGGCAGCACAGGCGTCGTCTATCTCTCGCACGATCCGTACTACGGCCGCGACGTGGCGATCAAGGTTTACAACGTCGATGCCAGCGGTGATGAAAATCGCAAACGCATCGCGCGCAAGATGTTTTTGTCAGAAGCGCACATGGTCGGCATGCTTCAGCATCCGAATATTCTGCCGATATACGACGCCGGCGAGGAAAATGGTCACTGCTACATCGTGACCGAGCACGTGCACGGCGCACGCACCCTGGCAGCCTACTGCCGTCCCGACAACCTGCTGCGCATCGATGATGTGGTCGAGCTGATTTACAAGGCAGCGCGCGCATTGCATTACGCGCACAGCCGCGGCGTTATTCATCGCGATATCAAGCCCAGCAACATCATGCTCACCCTCGACAGCGACGTGCGCATCATCGATTTCGGCATCGCACTGGTGGCCGATTCGGAGATCTCGCGAATCGAAGGGATTGCAGGCAGCCCGTCTTATATGTCTCCCGAACAGGTTCAGTCGATTGAACTGACGAATCGTTCCGATCTGTATTCATTGGGCGCCGTGATGTACGAGCTGCTGACCGGAACCAGGCCGTTCAGAGCCGGCAATTTGCAGAAGCTTCTGCACCAGATCGTCTTTGCCACTCCGCCCCCGATCCATACGCTGCGGCCCGAGATTCCCGAGGAGCTCGAGAACGTGACCGCGATGGCGCTGCAGAAGGATTCTGACAAGCGCTACAAGACCGGACTGGACTTCGCCGCTGAACTGACCCGCGTGCATCAGAAGTTGCGCGCGCAGTACAATCGTATCGATCAGCAGGAGCAATTCAGCTTGCTGCGGAAATTGAAATTCTTCCATGAATTTTCGCATGGCGAAATTTGGGAAGTGTTGCGTGCCAGCAGCTGGCAGGACTATGCGGACAATGAGGAAATCGTCAAGGAAGGCGAGATGGACGATCGGTTCTACATCATTGTCCAGGGGCGGGTCGGCGTTCAGCGCAACGGCAAGGCACTGGGTTATTTGGACAGCGGAGATTGCTTCGGCGAAACCAGTTATGTGCGCGGCGCGAAGCGCACCGCCACGATTTGCGCATCCGGTTCCGTTACCGTGATGAAAGTAAGCTCAACGCTGCTGGAGCAGGTTTCCGCGGAGTGTCAGCTGCGCTTCAACCAGGTGTTCCTGCGCAGCATGATTGGACGCCTGCAAAGCGCGGAGCGGGGAGTCTCCTAAGCGCTCAGCGGGGGGAGCTGCTCAAGCGCTGCGCGGGGAGCTGCTCAAGCGCCGGTTTCCTTGTCGTGCTCAATCATCGCATAGGCCGAATGATTGTGAATCGACTCAAAATTCTCCGACTCGACGATATAGGCACGAATGCGCTTGTCATTGTTGAGCGCCACCGCGACATCCCGCACCGTATCCTCGACGAATTTGGGATTATCGTAGGCACGCTCGGTAACGAATTTCTCGTCAGGGCGCTTTAAAATTCCGTAGACCTCGCATGACGCTTCGCGTTCGGCGATTTCGATCAGTTCTTCCAGCCACATATGCTCGACCAGCCGCGCCGTCAATGTGAGGTGCGATCGCTGATTGTGGGCGCCGTAGTCGGAGATTTCCTTCGAGCACGGGCACAAGCTGGTCGTCGGCACGACCACCTTGAGCCAAACTTCCGTTTTGCCATTGCGATGCTCGCCGAAAATCGTGGCTTGATAGTTCATCAGACTCTCGACGCCTGATACCGGAGCCTTCTTCATGACGAAATAGGGGAAGGTCATTTCCAAGTGACCGGAATCGGCAGCCAGGTGGCTCGTCATTTCCGCGAGCATTTCGCCGAATGACTCGACAGAGATTTCACGCTCGTGCCGATGCAGAATTTCCACGAAGCGCGACATGTGCGTGCCTTTGAAATTGTGCGGCAAATTCACGTACATGTTGAAATTCGCAACCGTGTGTTGCTCACCGCGCGACCGATCCTTCACCTTGACGGGATGATAGATGTCTTTGATGCCGACCTTGTTGATGGGGATCTGGCGCGTATCGGCGTGTCCTTGGAC
>JALYIH010000115.1 GCA_030775865.1 Pseudomonadota bacterium
TGGGGGGCGAATCGACTCCGAGCCGCGCAGTGGTACAGAGCGCCGGACACGGTTTACGATTGAGAGCACAGCAGATGAAAAATGAGTTCGAACGCGCCGGACCCGTGCTGCATCTGTTGTTGCGCTACACTCAGGCGTTAATAACACAAATGGCGCAAACGGCGGCATGCAACCGCCACCATACCCTAGACCAACAATTGTGCCGATGGCTGTTGCTCAGTCTGGATCGTTTGCGCGCCAATGAGCTCGCGATGACTCAGGAATTAATCGCCAACATGCTTGGGGTTCGCCGTGAGGGCGTGACGGAAGCGGCGCTCAAGTTGCAGCAGGCCGGATTGATCAGTTATGCGCGCGGCCGCATCACGGTGCTAGATCGCCATGGTTTAGAAAAGCGCACTTGCGAGTGTTATGCGGTTGTCAAACGCGAATACGATCGCTTGCTCCCTGAAAAGTTGGCGACGTGAGTAATCGCCGCGAGCGGTAGTAATCGAGATCGATCTGATCAATTCCGCGACGGTGGTTCTTGCCGTTTCGCCTCGTTCATGTCATGCCTTACTCGACTGATATGGTCGTAAATGACTTTACGCAGCCGATTGGTGACGCCGAGCGGCTTGTGTTCAGGTAGGGCATGCCACGGAGTGAAAGAAAGATTCTCGCAAAACTCATTTTGTTCTGGAGTATCGAAATCCTGGCGCGGAATACGAATTGTGGCAACGGGGTAGAAAGGGGCTTGCGCCTCTTTCCACTCCGTTGTGGAATCTTCGACATCCATGTCATTGGATGTCCTTGGCTGCACCAACAATTCCATGCATGCATCGCCGGCTTGTAGCGTGTTGCGAAGCGCGCCACGTAAAAAATCATGCTCGGGCTTGCTTGGCATACGGTCGGCTGTCGCCGAGCATCCTCTGGCCGAATACTTCACCGCCTGCCGGCCGGCACCCGTTCCTAATTGATACGGGACCATTGACCAATAGCGGGTTTGCAGGGGATTGGAAATCCTGGAGCGCCGCGTTTCCAGAGCAATCCGGGTGCCTTTTTCTCCGAGATCGAACGGAATGAGCAACTTCCGATAAAGGTGATCGCTGTTGCCGTCCTGGATAAACGATAGGTAGCGAGCAGGGTCGGACGCAAAGAATACGGGATGATTGACCATGATGAAATCTTGTGTCATCGCTTGATCTTGATCCTCCAGCAACTTTTTTCCAGGCACGCCTAGGACTTTGATCGCCATCCCGCGCGCATCGCGTTTGATATCAGCGCGTGTCGGATCACCCGAACCGTTCGAAAAGCGGATCCAAGCCTGATAGGTGATACCGGGGACAAACATGCCCGTCGCCAGAGCCTTGGAAAGGTCATCGGGCACGTGGATCTCGGCTTTTACGCAGCCATGGGCTTTAGGATGCGCATCGCGACGCGCGTTCCCTGCCGTATATTGCTTTCTAACTGACTGTTCGATAGCAGCGGAAAGCTTGCCTGCGATGGTCTCTTCGTTGGGATATAGATGCTCGCCTAGTTCAGCATCAATATTTGGATAGGGAAGCGAGGGAGCTGGAGGGCCCACTTCCGGAACTTCCTTCACTGGCGCAACGGTGCAGGCGCCCACAGCCAAGATCAGAGTGCTGATGAGTGTCGTTAACGGCGCGTGTGAATGCTTAGTGCGAAGGGTGACGATAATTGCGTTTCTACAAGAAGGGCGTTGATTGGCCTGGTGCCGACGATGATCCTGGCGTCAATCCGACATCGGATCCGCACGATGGGTGGCAACGTTCAGCTCTTCAGGGCTGAAGCGGGCGCCACGGTATTGACCGTATCGGTGCCATTATTAAACATCGTCTCCGATTGACGAATGAAGTACTCGCTCGCAAGCGTCGCTGGTAGGCTATATGGCAAGTCAATGGTAAAGACGCACCCGGAGCCCGGTATATCGCGATCCCTCAAAACCCCATTGTTCGCCTCGACACTGCGCCGACAGATGTCCAGTCCGAGTCCCAGCCCCGATCGGTCTTGGCCACTTTGAACGTACGGCAACATCAGTTTTTCAGGCATGGCGCTCGGGAGACCACCGCAGTGATCCTCAACGTCAATTAGAACTCGGTCTGAGGCAACGTGCGCATGCAGACGCACCTCACTGTGACGCTTCGTAAACTTAAACGCGTTCTGTAGCAGGTTGCCGACCGCTGCTGCGAGCATCTCGGGGTCCACATCAATCTCCACGTCCTGGTCCGTAGGCGTCACCGTGAACCGGCATTCGCGTGCTAGAGGATCAAGTGATGCCGCGGATGCGACTTCGCTTAAGAAATCGGCGAGGCGAACGGATCTAAGTCGCGGGGGTAGGCCTGCCGTCACTCTAACTTCGGCCAGTGAACGATCGATGAGATTGCGCATTCCAATGAGGCTGCGGTCAAGCACCGCGCCCGTCGCACCCGACATGCCGACACTGCCCGCTTTGATTGCTCTGACCGCGTAGGTCGCAATATGTAGGTAGTTTCTCAGTTCATGCGCTAACGGTCCAAGCCGTGAGTTTAATGCCTGGAAGCCGTCTTCGGCTGTGACGGCAGCTTGCCGATACGCATACTCAGTAACCGCGCCGGCGATGGCGTTGTCGAGGCAGCGGTTGAAGGTGCGAAATTCATCGACTTCGATTGCCGCACCGGTATTGTAGGCAAGACTTGTGACAGCTTGACAGACATCGCCATAGTCTCGAACAACCTGTTCGAGCGTGAATCCGCGCTCTAGCAGGTCGCGCCCGTGCAATGCCGCCATTGCTCCAATTTCGGAAACGGAAGCACGCGGAACGTCAGACGCCATGCGACTTCGCAACGGCTCGGATGCTTGCTCAATAGTGAGCGTTTCAACGAGTTGATCGAGAAAGATCGGCACCCCGTGAGCGAGTTCATGACCAGCTGCCTTGGGTTCAGACCTGCTCGCGGCCATAGCTCGACACTGATCAATCAAGACCGCGCGGTTCGTCTTGATAAACTCGTGGAGCACCGCACACCTTAAGTTTTAGCGCCTTGAGGCGTCTGTGCGCTGGCACACATAGTCGGGGTTGCGGGTTAAACCATTTCAACGGCGCAGTTTTGAGGCGGCTCCGGGGGTGACTACGCATCCAGAGCAACGCAAGCCGATTTGGATAGCTTATGCCCTCGGTGGTAGATTCCTGAAGGAATATGTAGGCAACGATACCCATTCACTCGATAAAGACCCGGCCAGGGAGCGCCAGTAATGACTATATTTCCCGATCTAAAAAAGAATCAATTGCTTGCGGCGCTGCCGGCGGCGGAGCTGCAACGCTGGTTACCGCACCTGGAACACGTCGACATGCCCCTTGGGCAAGTGCTTTACGAGCCGGGCGTAACGCTGAGCCATGTTTACTTTCCGACTACCGCCATCGTGTCGCTACTCTATGTGATGCAGAACGGCGAATCGGCCGAGATCGCGGTCGTGGGTAACGACGGCCTCGTCGGCGTCTCCCTCTTCATGGGTGGCGACTCCACCTCCAGCCGCGCGCTGGTCCAAAGTGCCGGCGGCGCCTATCGGTTGACGGCGCAGTTGATGAAAAGTGAATTTGACCGAGGAGGCCCGGTACTTCACCTGTTCCTTCGCTACACGCAAGCATTGATCACGCAGATGGTTCAAACAGCGGCTTGCAATCGGCACCATTCACTGGATCAGCAACTTTGTCGCTGGCTGCTGCTGAGTTTGGATCGCCTGCAGGGCACGGAAATGGTGATGACGCAGGCTCTGATCGCTCACATGCTCGGCGTGCCACTTAAAGGCGCGACCGAAGGTGCACTCAAACTACAGATGGCCGGACTCATTGACTACGCACAGGGCCGCATTCAGGTCTTGGATCGCGATGGCTTGGAGAAGCGCACTTGCGAATGCTATGCGGTGGTCAAGAAAGAATACGCCCGGTTGCTTCCGGACAGGTTGGCTGCATAGGACGTCCGCCTGGCGTCGGATGACGCTGTTCTAGTTATCCGCGCGACACGCGAGCCGTCGCCTTCGATTTCTATTGCAAGTAACCCTGGCTGCATATGGTTGCAAGCAAGATCGCCGCGCTCACGCATCCGATGAAGTCGACGAGCCAAGTAATTTTCAACCTAAGCATTTGGGATTGAAATCCGGGCCGCCGCCACTTAAAGATGCCTCAATTGATCGTCGCGGGCTCTGGTTCGAGCCGCGAGTATCATCGGCACAGCCGAAAGCAATCTCATGCGGGTGCATAAAAGTCTAACCCAGTGTGTCAAGCCGCTAAATTAGATTCAGGTCCTGCGCAAAAAGTAAACAATGATCGCAATGAGAAGAATCGTTCCGAGTAGTCCGCCGCCAATCATCATGTTCATCTCCGTTGGTGATAACCGCTTGCATTAGACCTGAGGCGAATGATCGCGTCGGTTCGCTGGCGCACGCAGCCGTCCGTTTTCAGCATCGGCAAGGTCAAGGACCGCAATGTACGTTAGCAGACAGACAGGAACAAACGATGCAGATTCAATGGTGTACGTGCGCAAGGATGGTGCAATGCCTCAGACAGTGCTTCTGATCCATGAAGATGGCGCGAAAGCCAAGTTAGTGAAAGAGTCGCTCGTTAACTCAAGCGAGGGGTTCTTCATCGTCGAATGGGTTGAGCGTTGCTCCGAGGCCGTGCAACGATTGCGCCGAGACGGAAAAGAGCGCATTGCGGCGATCTTGGTCAATCTCTTCCTGCCAGACGGCCGCGGACTGGAAACCTTCGATCGGATATTCCAGATAACCCCCGATGTTCCCATTCTCGTGCTCAGCAGTCTTGACCATGAGAATGCGGCGAAGCTCGCCGTGCAGCGCGGGGCGCAGGATTACCTGCTCGAGGATCATCTCGATAGTTATTTGTTGCCCAAGGCGCTGCGCAACATGCTCGAGCGTGCCTCGAATGCAGAGGCCTTATTCAGAGAGAAAGAGCGCGCGCAAGTGACGCTCAATTCAATCGGGGACGCGGTAGTATGCACCGACGTCTCGGGCAATGTGACCTTTCTCAACCCTATCGCCGAAGCGTTGAGTGGCTGGCCCTCCGATGAGGCTCTCGGACGGCCATTTGTTGAAGTGTTCCGAATCATCGACGTCGTAGATCACCGCCGTGCGATAGATCCCATGACCTTGGTCATTGAGACAAACAAGAGTTTGAATCTGCCTGAAGGAAGTGTCCTGATCCGACGTGACGGAGTTGAGTCAGCTATCGAAGACTCCACCGCACCCATCCATGATCGCAGGGGACGCGTGACCGGCGGCGTCATGGTCTTTCACGATGTGACGCAAGCGCGTGCGATGGCTCAGAAAATGTCGCATTTGGCGCAATATGACTATCTAACGGACCTACCGAACCGCTTGTTGCTGAACGACCGCCTGACCCAGGCGATCTGAGTGGCGCATCGCCATCAACAACAACTCGCGGTGTTATTTGTCGATGTAGACCGCTTCAAATACGTGAATGACTCCTTAGGTCACCTTATCGGCGACAAGCTTCTCTCGTCGATTGCTCAGCGCTTGGTCGCCAGCGTGCGCAGCTCCGACACCATCAGCCGCCAAGGCGGAGACGAGTTTGTAATTTTGCTCTCTTCCGTCGCACACGCAGCAGATGCCGCCCTCAGTGCGCAAAAGATCCTCACAGTCGCCGGCATGCCCCACCGTGTCGAGCAGCATGATCTGCAGATCACCCTAAGCGTTGGCATCAGCATCTACCCGGATGACGGCACGGATGCGGAGACGCTTGTGAAGAACGCCGACATTGCCATGTTGAATGCCAAGGACAATGGGCGGAACAACTACCAGTTTTTCAAGCCCACCATGAACGAGCATGCTCTGGAGCGACAGTCCATTGAAGGCAGCCTGCGCCACGCTTTGGACCGCGGCGAATTCGTGTTGTACTACCAGCCAAAGATGGATCTCACGGCGGAGACTCTCACCGGCGCCGAAGCGCTCATTCGATGGCGCCAACCGGAGCGCGGGATTGTGTGCCCCCAGGACTTCATACCCATTGCGGAACAGTGCGGTTATATCGTGCCCATCGGTCGGTGGGTACTGCGCGAAGCGTGTCGCCAAAGGCGATGCTGGCTGGACGCACATCTCACCGCAATACCCATAGCGATCAATATTTCAGCGGTGGAATTGCGATCGAAAGACTTCGTCGCCCATGTGCACGAAATTCTACAGGAGACGGGATTGGAGCCGCAGTATCTTGAGTTCGAATTGACCGAGACTGCGTTCATGCAAGATCCGCAACCCACCATCGCCGTGCTGCGTTCACTTAAGGATATGGGGATTCAACTTACGCTGGACGATTTCGGCACGGGGTATTCAAGCTTGAGCTATTTGAAACGGTTTCCGATTGACTCTCTTAAAATTGACAAGTCATTTGTCCACGGTCTTTGCACAGATTCTGATGACTCGAAACTCGTCAGCGCTGTGATTAATTTGGGACGCAGTTTTCATCTCCAGGTCATTGCGGAGGGCGTGGAAACACGAGAGCAGTTTTTAGCCCTGCAAGCGCAGAATTGTGCAGAAGGACAAGGCTACTACTTCCAGAAGCCGATTGCGGCCGATGAATTTGCCAAGCTCCTTGGCGCCGATCTGTCTGCAACCGTAGTTGCCTGACGGCGCTTGCGGCAATCCCACTGCCGCAGCGCCGCAATTTTCAAATTGACTTCGAAATCCCGAAGAACAATCCACGACGCGGACCGAATTGCGGTGCGCCCACCCCGACGCCGGTGCCGTTGCGGATTTGGTAGACCTTGTCTAAGGCGTTGATCAGATCCACGCGCGTGGTCAGCGTGCCCCACTCGCCCATGTGGAAAATATGGTTCGCGCCGAAATTCACCTGAGTGTAGTAAGGCAGGTGATCACCGTTCGGAACCGTCGTGCCATCCGGCAATACCAAGCTGGCACGCAGTCCCGAGCCCTCTAGGAAATCCGCGCTGAAGGTGGTGTGATTCCAAACATACGAGACGCCTCCCGACGCGGTGAATTGCTGCTCATGGTCCAAATGAATGTAGTGCGTGCTGACGTAGTCAAGACTGGCCTGCGAGAAATTGAACTGGGACGACGCGAAATTCTTGCCCTTGGCGCTTTGATAGGCGAGATTCAGATAGGCATTGAACCCCTCCTGGGTGAAATTGGCGGTGATCTCGGCGCCATACTGTTTACCGTAGGAGTAGTTGAAGGGTGTCAGAATGATGGGCGCCCCGAACTGGCCCTCGTCGATCAAGTTGTGCGATTGTTTGTAATAGGTGTCGAGGCCCACCGTGAACTGCGGCGTGAACTTCTGCTGCACACCGACATCATAATAATTGGCTTGCTCCGCCGGCGGCGAGTTGGACACAGTGACCGCCGGCGCGGCGGTGGTGTTCAAGAATTTCGAGATGGTCTCGCTGCCCACCAGCTCGAAGGGCGGCGGCGATAAATAACGTGAATAGCCAATGTGCACCGTGGTGTCCTCCAGCGCCTGCCACACGGCATTGAAGCGCGGACTCACTTGATGGGCGGCGGTAAAGGCGGTGAATTTATCGAAGCGCAGACCGTAGTTGAAAGTCAGCGAGGGAATGACCTTCCATTCATCCTGCAGGTACAGGCTCTCAATCCACTCGGTCTTGCCGCCGCCGTCGACAACAGTGATCGGCACATCGCTGGTTTGAATGCCGTTCGCATCGAGCGCGATCACCTGCGAGTTGGTGAGACTCTTGGAATGGTCGCTTTGCACGAATATGCCGCCGCGCAGCGTGTGCGCATCGTCGAGCTTGTACGCCGCATCGGATTGCAGCGCATAGGCTACGTTCTGCTTGTAGGCATCCTGCGCGATGCCGGTGAACAGCAGATCACCGACCGGATCGGGGGTAAAGGTCAGACTTGAGTAGCGTGCGGTCGCGGAAGTCTGAACGTCCAGCGCGCCCTGCGAGTGCTGCCAGCTTAAGATCGCGAAGTGATTGAGCTCGCGCTGGTTTTCATTGAGCGCTTCGCTTAGGTAAGTGGTTTGTCCGTTGACGGCGAGCGGCGTGCCGTCGGCATTGGTCAGGCCCGGCGTCTGTCCGAACCGTTGGGGAATTTGAAAGTTGCCGACCGAACTGCTCAACACCGCGCTGACACGATTGGCCTCATCGAGGATGTACTCGAAGTAGCCGAAGCCGTGATATTGCTTGGTATGGTCATGAATCGGATTGGACCTGCCGTCGGGCGACTCGATACCCAAATCATTGCGTAGAAAATCGCCCGAGACGAAGTAATTCAGGCGTCCGGCGCTGCCACCGTAATTGAAGCTAGGCTCCACGGTGCCGTGGCTCCCGCCGTAGATAGAGACCGACCCGCCCGGATCGATCACGCCGCTTTTGGTTTTCAGATCGATGATGCCGGCGGTGCGCAGGCCATACTCGGCCGGCAGCGCGCCGGTCACCAGGGTGAGCGAGGAGATCAGACGCGGATCCAGCGATTGCCCGAAGACGCTGATGCCCTCCGGCAGAATGATGCCGTTCAAGCGGTATTGCAGCCCGTTGTGCTCGCCGCGAACGTGGAACTGCCCGAAGGAATCCTGGGCAACATCGGGCGCTTGCATGATCACTTGATTTAACAATTGGTTGTCGCCACCGGGCTGGGCGGCAATGGCGGCTTCGTTGATCGTATAAATCGAGGCGCCGGTCTGCGTCTGAATGCCGTTGCGCGCCTCGTTGAGATGCTCTGCGATGACCACGATCTCGTCCAGCTTGGGACCAGATCTCCCGCTCGCGCTCGCGTCACTGTCCGGGGCATCAGCGACGGACTCAGCGTGCACGTGGGCGGAAAGGGTCGACAAATACAAAGAGAAAATCATCGCGAGCGCCGGGCGCGTCGCGAATCGAACTGAATGAAACATGAATCGAGTACTCCTCGTCAAACAGGCGGACCGCAACTATCTGCGGCTCTAAAACTCCAAAAAGAGTCAGCCTAGGACGGGAGGTGCTCGAGACCGAAAAGCAAGGTAGGTACGACGATCGAGAAATGAAGCAGGGGGCGGCGCCGGCGGCGCGCTCTGGCCGTGCTGTAGGGCAAACGGCGCCGCCGTTGGCGTGCCGCCAGGCGCCAGCGATGGCGCAAAATTCAGGCAGTCGTTGCAGAAATCATGACTCTTCAGCGTCTGTTGATACGCGGTCGCAGGCTGGTGGGTATAGGCGTGCGCTAACGCGCCCCACTGCGCAAAGAACAACGCCAGTCCGGCAATGACTGCGATACGAAATTCAACGCGGTGGGACGATTTTGACAAGGCCGGCCTATGAGTCAGGGCCCAAGATCGTAGCACCGTCCGTCCAAACAGTGAACTACCTGGTAGCTGATCAATCCACTGCTCCTTTTTCGCTCACCCTATTTCCTTATGGATAGGGTCGCCCGGGCATTAGTTCATTGAGATTGGGGAGCAACCGGCGCGGCAGCCTTGGCCTGCGGCGCAATACTCTGGCGCGCGGCCGCCTTGTCCCTTACCTTTTCCCGGTGATGCTCGATAACGCATCCCGCGGCGGCTCCTACGACGGCGTGATGGCCTGCTACGTGACCGACTACCCCGCCGACGGCCGCGCCTTTCAAACAACCTTTTGCGGTTCCTACCCCTGGAAGCAATGCAAGAGGCGCGGCGACCAATAGAGCGACAATAAAATTGCGCATATCAAATTCCCCATGACCTACCGGTGCTGATAAAACCCCTCCGGAGGAGAAAAGTTGCAACCGCTTGGCCAAGCCTGCGCCAGGCGTATGCTGATGATGACGATTGCCCAAAACACGCCGCAAGAGGTATCACCATGATCACTGGATTTGAGAAGAGATGAGTCTCGGGTTCCCCAGCGCCGAATCTTCTTAATAATGATCCCTCCGCCCTTGAACTCCTCGCGCGCCGCCACAACGCCGTACCGCCTGCTGGCCGAACAAGCCTTGAGTCGCGCGGCCGGCGCCCCACTGTTGGGCGGTAATTCGGTCGAACTGCTGATTGACGCCGCCGCGCATTTTGACGCCTGGTTGAAGTCCATTCGCGGGGCGCGCCGGCGCGTGCTGATCGAGAACTACATCATCCGAGATGACGACGTCGGCCGTGAGTTTCGCGACGCGCTCATCGAGCGCGCGCGGGCCGGAATCCTGGTCGCGGTGATCGTGGATTGGCTCGGCTGCCTCGGGCAGTCGCGCGGGACGTTTTGGGCACCGCTTCGCGCCGCCGGCGGACAGGTACGCGTATTCAATCCGCCGCAGTTCGGGGAACCATTCGATTGGATCAGCCGCGACCACCGGAAATTGCTGGTCGTCGATGGCGCGGAAGGCTTTCTCTCAGGCGTGTGCATCAGCTCAAAATGGCTCGGCGACCGCGCGCGCCATGTGGCGCCGTGGCGCGATACCGGCGTCGCGGTGCGCGGCCCAGCCGTGGCAGAGCTTGAGGCAGCGTTCCTCGAGAGTTGGAACGCCATGGGCGCGGCATTGGACGCGTTCCCGGAAAATCCTGCGCCCCTGCAACCGGCGGGCTCCGTAGCCATGCGAGTGATTGCCACACAACCGCCGAGCGCGAGTCTGTATCGGCTCGATCAACTCATCGCATCCTTGGCCCGAAAGAGCTTGTGGCTTTGCGATGCCTACTTTGTCGGAATTGCACCCTACGTACAGGCGCTGGTCGCGGCGGCTCGCGATGGCGTCGACGTGCGCATGCTGGTGCCCGGCAACAGCGACATTCCCATCGTCAGCAGCTTGTCGCGCGGCGGCTATCGCCCGCTGTTGCAAGCCGGCATTCGGGTATTCGAGTGGAACGGCTCCATGCTGCACGCCAAAACCGCCGTCGCCGATGGTCAATGGGCTCGCGTGGGATCTTCGAATCTGAACATTTCCAGCTGGCTGGGCAATCGCGAGATTGATGTCGCGATCGAGGACGTGAATTTCTCCGGCCAGCTGGCGGCGCAATATGAGCGCGATCTCGAAAATTCCACCGAGATCGTCTTGGCACCGCGCCGCAATCGGCGCAGCGAACCCACACCCGCGAGTGACCCTCGGCGAGCGAAAACGGGCCGCGGGGGTGGCAGTTCCGGCCGCGCGGCCGCGGGTGCACTGCGCATGGCCAATACCGTCGGCGCAGCGCTCAGCAACCATCGAGTGCTCGGCGAAATGCCGACCGGCCCCTTGCTCACGGCCATCGTGCTGCTTGTCGTACTGGCGGCGATCTCATTTCTTTGGCCGGCATGGATTGGTTGGCCCGTCGGAGTGATCGCAGCGTGGGTCGCCGTGAATATGAGCGTGCGTGCTTGGCGGCTGCATAAGCGGCGGCGCGATTTCGCAGGGAAATGATCGCGCGAGCGGACTCAAGCTAACAGGCTAGCGCGCCGCTTCGAGTTCGCTGCTTCCATAGAGCGCGGAGTCCTTAGGGATCGGTTCGTTCCAGACGTAGTGGCTGAACCAATCCAGGTTGGCTTGGATGAGGGCCAGGGCGGATTTCGGCTTGTCGATGCCGTGCCCAAAGCCCGTATACAGGATCAGGCGCGCATCGACGTGCTGATCAAGCAGTCCGCGGTAGAGTTCAAAAGCGTCAGGAACCGGAACCCGCCGATCCGCACTGCCATGCTGGATCAGTGTGGGCGTTCTTGCCTGGCGGATCGTCGTGATCGGCGAAGTCCTGGCGTAGATCTGCGGATCGTCCCACGGCGTCGCTCCCAGATACTGGGGCGTAAAGGGGGTGATGTCGGTGCTCACATAGTACGTGGCCCAGTCGCTGATGCCGGCGCCGACGGAGATTGCCCGGAAGCGATTGGTATGGGTGGTCAAAAACGCGGAGATGTATCCGCCCTGCGACCAGCCCATGGCCGCTAATTTATTCGGATCAACCATGCCCTTGGCGATCAACGAGTCGACACCGCTCATCACATCCCACATATCACCGACGCCTAAATTGCGCACATTGAGTGCGCGGAACGCGGCTCCATAGCCGGCACTGCCCCGATAGTTCGGTTCGAGCACCAATGCGCCTTTCGCCAAGAAGGCTTGCACGGGATAGGCGTAGTCGTTGGGCAGAAACCGGGGTTGGGAAACACCGGTAGGTCCGCCGTGTATCTTGACCAGCAACGGATATTTGCGTTTCGGGTCGTAGTCGGCGGGCTTATGCAGCACGCCTTCGATGAGCGTGCCGTCCTTGCTCTTCCACGACACGACTTCCACGCTACCGAGTGTCCAGCCACGAACTTGCGCGGTAAGGTCGGTAAGTTTCTTGGGAGCAAATGTCTTGGAGCTCGAGACGTACAGTTCGGTCAGGTGCGTCGCATCGTCCGCCGTGAATGCGACGTAACTGCCATCGGGCGTCACAGACGCCTCGTCAATGATCATAGCATCATCCGTGGACACCGGCTGCACCGCCAGAGACGCACCCTCCAAACGAAACAGCCGCGCGGTCATTCTCTGCGTGGCGCCGAAGTACAGTCCATTCGAAACCCAGTCGAACGTCTGCGGGTCTTCGTCAAAACTTTTGGTCAAGTCGCGAACATCCGCAGGCGTCACTGCCGGCTTCGCCAGCACGGCAGCCACGTCGACCAGCGCGATGTGGGTGTTGGCATAGAAGAATTTTGGCTGCCCAAGACTGGTGACGAACGCGAGCTGCTTGCCGTCCGGTGAGAACATGGGCGACCTGTCCGGGCCCGACAGCGCAACGATCTTCGAGACGCTGCCGCCGGCGGATGTCGAGCCCGGCAGGTCCATGAGGTAGATGTGCTCATCCTTCAAGAACGCCAGCAACGGATTGCGAGCCGCGCTAAAGGCGACGCGGGTGGAATCCGGGGAGATGGCAAAGGAATTGACATTGAGGGTAGGGTCAAACGTCAGCTGCTTTGCCGCTTGCGGCGCCGTCGCCTTTATCGCCGCCGCCGCGTCCACCCACCACAGTTGATTCTGTTCGAAATCCTTTTCGATGACCTCGTATGCGCTGTAGCGCTCCTTGCGTGCCTTGCCTGCTTTGCTTAGGCGTTCGGCGGCGGTAAACAAGATCGCCCTGCCGTCCTTGGTCCAATGAAAGTTCTCGACATTGGCCTCCGATTTCGTGAGCGGCCATGCCTCTCCGCCCTCCGACGCGATGACCCATATCTGTTTCGCAGCCGGCTTGGCGGTATCGGCTGCATCGCCTTTGCCGCCCTCGCCGGCGGTGATTTCTTTCTGAACCACCGCAAAGGGCTCCACGACATACGCGTCACGCTCGGTCACGAAGGCCAGCCAACGCCCGTCGGGCGACCATTGCGCCTGGCTGGCCGATTTCCTTCCCCGAGTGAGCTGAATGGCTTCGCCGGTGGCAACGTTGACCCGCCACAGCTGCCAAACGAACTCATTTTCCTTCCAATTGGTTTCGCGCTGCAGATAGGCCACGGCTCGGGCGTCCGGCGAGATGGCAGGAGCTCGGATGCTGTTGCGGCTCAAGGACTCGGCCAGCGTTGCATGGTGTGCTTCTTGGGCATGGCCACCCAAAGGCACGACACTTAAGGCGAAAAGCGCCGAGCATAGTCGGCAACCTGAGAGTATCCGCATCATTTAGTTACCCACATGCGTCGGCATCGCGGGCGCGGATTTGAGCGGAATCTGCGGGGCGCTCTTCAGTTGCCCTAGCACTTCCTCGATGGCCGCATCCAATTGCACGTCGTTGCCTGCGTTCACGGCCAAGGGGTCCAAGGGAATTTCCACATCCGGCGCCACCCCTTCATTCTCGACATGCCATTCACCTTCGGGCGTAAAGACGCGGAAAAACGGTACGGTGAGAAAGCCGCCGTCGATCAAGGCAGGGTTGGCGGAAATCCCGATCAGCCCGCCCCATGTGCGCGTGCCGATGAGTTTGCCCAACCTAAGACGCCTGAACCCGTACGGCAGGTAATCGCCGCCCGAGCCTGCATCCTGATCGATCAGCATGACCTTGGGCCCGTAGATGGCGGCAGCCGGCGTGTTGAACACCAATGCGTCGCGGTCCTTCCAGCCAGAGAGGTACTTACGGTTCAGCACTTCCAAAACATAGTTGGCGGCCTGGCCGCCGCTGTTGCGACGATCGTCGACAATCAGACCAGGCTTGTCCACTTGTGCGAAAAACATCCGGTTGAAAAAGGTGTAACCGTCGCCGGCAGTGTCCGGCAAGTACACGTACGCCAGCTTACCGCCGCTCTTGCGTTCCACGTAGTCTCGATTCCCTTCCACCCAATTCCATTGGCGCAGCGCGGCCTCATTGGGGATGGGTATCACGACGGTGGTGTGCGCCGCCTTCTGCGTGCCGTCACGGCTCACGGTAAGCGACACTTGTTTGCCGGCCGTGCCCTCGAGCAGGGAGAAAATATTCAAAGATCCATCCAATGGATGCCCGTTGATCGCAAGAATCGCGTCGCCTTCGGCGACATTCACGCCGGCAGTTGCCAGCGGCGCGACCAGAAAGGGATTCCAGCGATCACCGCGATAGATCTTTTCAACGCGGTAAAGATTATTGTCGACCTTGAAGTCCGCACCGAGCAGGCCCACCCCGATCGCAGTTCCCGTGTACAGATCGCCGCCGCCCGTGCGGTTGTGCCCCACCTGCATTTCGCCGATCATCTCGACCAGCAATTCGTTCAAGTCCTCGCGCCGCTGCACGAACTGGAGCAGCGGCTCGTAGCGCGCCCGAATCGCGGCCCATGGCAGTCCGTGCATTTTTGGATCGTAGAAGTACTGCTGCTCCATCCGCCAAGTTTCATCGAAGATCTGCCGCCATTCCTGGCGCGGATCAACCAACATCTTCATGTTGCTCAAGTCCACCGGCTTCGACTCGAGTTTCTCATTGGCGTCGGCGACCTCCAATTTTCCCTCGCCCATCGTGAGCAACAGTTTCTTTCCGTCCGCACTGGCGGAGAAATCGACCAGGTGCGATTTCACCAGTTTTTCTTCGCGATCCTCGAAATTGAAACGATAAAGATCGGACTCGGCTTCCGCGTTTGGACCCGGCGGTTCGGCGGTTGATCCAGGCTGGCGCCGCGCCAGGTAGAACAAGGCGCCGTCAGAGCCGACGACCAGACGGTCATAGTTTCGTTCCGTGACCGGGATGGGCACGAAACGCTGCGAGAGGCTCGACACATCGATGCGCGTGGGCTTAACAGGTTTATCGGCTTTGTCATCCGCCTCGGGCTTTTTCGACTTGCCGGCCTTGTCGGCTTTATCAGCCTTGTCAGCCTCAGGCTTGTCGGATTTATCCGATTTGTCGGCGTCCTTGTTCTTGCCGTCTTTTGCTTCCTCATCGCCGCTCTTGGGCGGCAATGGCGAGTGCCCATCTGCGGAAAGCACCGCCGCGTAGATAGCCGTGCGCAGCGGCCGCTCTTGCGTCGACATGTCGAGGGACACGCGCGTGGGGCCCGCATTGATCGAGGCCGTGAAGTACAGCAAATCGTTGCCGCCGAATGCCGGCGCATCGGTTTGCACGAAGGAGTCCGCAAGGTCAAAACTCTTCGCGCCGGCGAAGCTGTGCAGCCTCACGCGAGTAAAGGAATTTTCGCCCACCACCGTATAAGCCATCCACTGCCCGTCCGGCGAAAAAGAAACTCGAAACAATAGCCGGCGAGGACTGGTATCGATGAGCGCCACCGCGTCGCCGACCAGATCGATGGCATAGAGACGCAGATGATTGTCTTGAAACACCACACGGCGACCATCGGGTGACCAGGCGAGCAAGGTGAAATAGCCCATATTCCCCAGTGCGTGTCGAATGGGTTTCTCCAGCCCAACGGCATCGCGCACGAACAGCGTCTGGGTGCCGCCCTCATCGCTCAAATAGGCAACGCGTTGCCCGTCCTTGCTCCACACGGCATCGGCCTCGCGCACTCCCGACGTCGCCGTCAAGTTGCGCACCGAACCATCCTTGACCGGGACACTGAAGACGTCGCCGCGTGCCGTGATCAGCACACGTTTACCCGTGGGCGACAGTTGTGCGGAGGTGATGGTTTTCGAAGCGTCCTTCCACTGTGGTCGCGCCTGAATGGATTGCAATTCTAGACGGATAGGAATCGCGCGAATTTGTCCGCTGGCGGTATCCAGGGACTTCAACTGACCGCCTGCTTCATAGACGATGGTGTGATCGTATGCGCCGGCGTTGCGCACATCCCATTGTGTTTCGTGCGTGAGCTGCCGCAGCGAGTGTGCACGAGCGTCGTATAGATACAGATTGGCCGCGCCCTCATTGCGGTCGGAAATGAACGCCACGTCATCGCCGATCCACATCGGATTGCTGTCGGAGGCATTTACATGCGGAATCTTCTCGAGCTGCTTGCTGACCGGATCAATGATCCAAATCGGCGGGGTGTCGCCGCCGCGATGTTGACGCCAGCCGCTGACGCCGGCATAGGCCATGATGTAGGGACGATATGCCAGCCGCTTGCCGTCGGCCGACCACGCACCCTCGACCGCGACCGCTTTCATGATTTTCTTCTCGTAGCCGCCCGTGAGCGGCACCTCGTAAAGTTGACCGCTGCGGCTGTTGGCGATTTCCCGATTCGAGGTAAAGAGCACTCGCTTGCCGTCGGAACTCCAGCCGGTGACAAGGTCCGCAGCCGGGTGCCAGGTAAGCCGACGCGGTTGACCCCCTTCGGCCGACACCACATAGACGTCCGTGTTGTTGTCGTAGGTCGCTGAAAACGCGATCCACCGGCCGTCAGGTGAAAAATGCGGCGCAAACTCCGACGCGGGATGGGCGGTGATCCGCACTGGACGGCCTCCGTCGCGATCACTGATCCAGATGTCGCCGCCAAACACGAAGGCGATGTGGTCCTTGGAAACGGAAGGCTGGCGCAATAAGCGCGTGTCCGTAACGTCTGCTGCCTCAACGGAGGTGCATTGATACAAGATGAAAAATGCGAAGAGTTGAACTAAGAATCCGCGCAGCTGCATAACACTCCCACGGTTTGACTCAAAAGATTATGTGCTTTTCGGGACGAGACATTAGCAAACGCACCCGCTCATGGCCTGGCTATCGTGATCAGGCGCGGCGCTCAAACAGCCGGCCTCTCCCGCAAGGTGATGTGATCAGCCTCCTCGGTAGCCTGCAAATCAAACGCGCTGCCCGCCGTCGTTGGTTGTCCCACATTCAGATGCACGCCGCGCAGCTTGAGCTCATAGAACACGGACATCGGCAAGAAATGGCTCACCGGCTCGACCACGACACGGCCCTCCGTCACCGAGATCTGCCGCATCAACAGTGCGGTTCGAACATCCACCTGGCGGCTGAAACATAGCTGCTTATTGCAAGTTTGGCACTGCCGTTGGGTATTAGAGTCTGCCACCCGACTGATTCCCATCGATCAACCGTTGCGGGCGCGAGACAAGATTTCTTTTAAATGCATTGAAAAAAATATATCCGTTGTTCAGAATGCCCACCGCGTGAAACAACACAGCGGACTTGATCCGAATAAGGGATGTGAATGAACAATTGTAGACTCGATCTGCTGACGGGCAGAATTTTGACTGGGGCCTTAGTCCTCGGTCTTTGCAGCACCAGCATAGTGCAGGCTCAGAGCGCGCGTAGCGCTGGCGCCACAGACGCCGCCGCCACGCCGGGACTCGAGGAGATCGTGGTCACCGGTACTTCGATCAGAGGTCTGGACGCCGAAAGCGCGCTACCCGTGACGGTGCTGAAGGCTGAAGACATCGCGCGAACCGGCGCGACCTCGGCCGAAGATCTGTTCCGCTACGTCAGTGCCGCCAGCAGTTCCGGCAGTACGGTCTCGTCACAGGCCACCGGCAACCAGACCGGCTCGATTAACACCATTTCTCTGCGTGGCTTGACCTCCGCGCGCACCTTGATCCTGATCAACGGCCGCCGATCCGCTCCCTACGGCGGCGGATCGATCGGCGCCGCGGGAAGCTCGGTCGACATCAGCTCCATCCCCGTCGCAGCCATCGAAAGGGTGGAAATCTTGAAAGACGGCGCCTCGGCCATCTACGGCAGCGATGCCATCGCCGGCGTGGTGAACTTTATCCTGAAGGACAACTTCCAGGGCGTCGATGCCAACGTCTATGGCGGTGCGCCGACCCGGTCCGGCGGCGGCACTGAGCAGCAAGCCAACTTCTTCGGCGGCATCGGTGACCTGAAGACCGATCGCTACAACATCAACTTGAACTTGGGCTTCGACCACGTCCAATCCATCCTCGGCGACACGCGCCCCTTCGCAACTCGTTACAGCCCGCAATTTAGCAACGATGTCACCTCGGCGTTTGCTTTCCCGGCCAACATCGCGCTATTTCCGGCGCCCACAAAGGCATCGAAATTGCCGTCCACCGTCAATCCACAAGTGGGTAATTGCGGCCCATTTTCGATCAGTGACGTGAACTCCCCGGCCCAGTGCCGCTTCGACAACTCGGGCTTCGATTCGCTGCAGCCCGATGTCAAGCGGGGCAACGGCAACTTGAATGCGCACTACCAGCTCACCGACACCACTCAGCTGTATGCGGAAGCGAGCTTCGCGCATGTCGAAACCGCCCTGCAGGTGCAACCGGTACCGCTCTCCTATCAGAACCCCTTGCTGCCCGGCAATCCGTTTCTGGCGTATCAGGCCGCGTTGCTGGCATCGCAATATCCGACCTACCACAACCCGGCCATTACGCCGACCGCCGCGGCCTTCTTGCTGCCGCCCAACAGCCCGTACTTTCCCACGGCATTTGCTGCGGCTCATGGTGTGACTGCTGGGTTTCCGTTGAACTTGATCTATCGCGACTTTGCCAATGGCCCTCGCGAATATACGGACACGTCCGACACCACACGCGCCGTGGGCGGCTGGAAGGGCAGCCTCGCCGGTTGGGACTTCGACACCTCGGTGCTCTACAGCGAGGTCAAGGTGAAGGAGGATTTGAAGTCCGGGTTCCCCTTGTACTCCAAGATCATGCCGCTGTTGGACGGCGGCACCATCAACCCGTTTGGGCCGACCGCCGACCCCGCGGCATTGGCCGCGGCCAAGGCCGCGGAATTCGTCGGCCAGGACTGGAGTTCCAAGACCTCGCTCGCCAGTCTATCCGGCTCGGCCAGCCGGGGTCTTTTTGATCTGCCCGGCGGCGAGGCAAAAGGTGCCGTGGGCGCAGAAGTGCGCCGTGAAACCTTCGTCTACGCTCCGTCGGTCCCGATTCAAACCGGCGACATCACCGGACAGGGCGGCAACCAGCTGCCGGAAGATACGTCGCGAAGTGTGGAATCAGTCTACGTCGAAGTGAACATGCCGATTGTGCACTCCTTGGACGCCGATGCGGCGGTTCGTTATGACCACTACCAGACGGTGGGCAGCACCGTGAACCCCAAGGCGTCGTTGAAGTTTCAGCCCTTTGAGTGGTGGTTGTGGCGCGCCTCGGCCGGTTCCGGGTTCCGCGCACCTTCCCTGACCGATCTGTACGCGTCGCAGGCCAGCAGCGTCACGGGGAACGGCACGCGCGACTTCATCAAGTGCCCGACCCGCGATCCCAACAACCCGGCCTGCAGCTTCCAGTTCTCCACCGTGACGGGCGGCAATCCGAACCTGAAACCGGAGAAGTCGACCACCTTGACCCTGGGCACGGAGATCGAGCCGGTGAAGAACCTGCACCTCGGCTTCGACTCCTTCTGGATCTACTTGAAGGATGCGATCGTCGTCGGCGGTCTTCCGACTGCGACGATTCTGCAGAGCGCGGCCTCTGAGACGCAGTTTGCCAGCTTCATCACTCGCGACGCGAACGGCAATATCACGTCCATCAGCCAGACCAACGAGAATCTCTTTAAAGAGGATGTCAGCGGGTTGGACGTCAATTTGAGATACGCCTTCGACATCGGCGATTTCGGGCGAATCACCATTCAAGGCGACGGCACCTACTTCTATAAATTCGCCACGCAAAATCCGGACCACAGCTGGACCGGGCAAATCGACAAGGGCCTGACCACGGTGGACGGCTTAATTTCCCGTTGGCGCCATAACCTGTCGTTGATCTATGACATCGGCAATTGGGACGCCTCGCTGACCCAGCACTTCCAGAAGAAGTATCACGACTCCAACAGCACCCAGACGGGGGTGGGTCGCGAGGTCAGTGCCTATGACACCTTTGACGGACAGCTGTCCTACCACGTGACTAAGGCGTGGACCGTGACCGCGGGCGTGATCAACATCGCCGACGCAGCCCCGCCGTATGCCAACTATGCCTCTTCGGCGAATAACTTCGTCGGTGGTTACGACTTGTCGTATGGCGATCCGCGCGGCCGGTTCGTCTATGGCCGTGTCGGATTCCAGTTCCGGTAATAAGAACGACTGCAAAGCGATCCTCCAAAGGCCGCCTCGGACTCGAGGCGGCCTTTGCCGGGCGCGCTGTAAGCGCCCCGCTGACATCAAGAGCCGCCATCGGCGGACCATGGCACCGCGGCGTAAGCGCTATGCTCAAGCTTTCAAAGCACTGGAGCATTCATGACTAATTCACAAGGCATCATTCGGGGCGGCATTTTGTTGGGGCTGGTTGTACTCTCTTCCGCATGCGTGGTCGCCGAACCGCGCGATGGAGCCCGTGAGCGCGCAGCGTACCGCGAGGGCTACTACGATCGTGAACACAACCGCTGGTACCATGAGAACGGGTGGCGTGACTGCGGTGAGCGCGACGAACACTGCCGCTGATCGGTCGACAGAACCCGCTAGAAGTCTATCGGGGTACTGACGGAGACGGATGTCAGGTCAGGGCACCGCGATCGTACAAGGTTTGGATTTGCGATTCGCTAAAGCCCGCGGAGCGTAAAACAGTGCGGGTATCGCTGCCTGCGGCTGAAGCGCCCTTGGGCAATGATGGTGGGGTACGGCTGAATCGCGGAGCAGGCGCGGGCTGGGTAACGCCCGCGATGTCGATGAAGGCACCCCGCGCCTGATTGTGCGGATGGTGCGGCGCCTCGCTCATCGAGAGCACGGGGGCGACACAGGCGTCTGTTCCCTCCATGATCGCGCACCACTGTTCGCGCGTCTTCAGCTTGATGACCGCTGCCAACTTGTCGCGCAGCGCCGGCCAATGTGTGCGGTCCATGTGCGTTGAAAATGCGTCCGCATCAACCTCCGTCAGCTGCACCAGCAGCCGATAGAACTCCGGCTCCAGAGCACCGATGGATATGTATTTTCCATCCGCAGTCTCATAGGTGTCATAGAAATGCGCCGCACCGTCCAACAGGTTGGTGCCGCGCGCATCCATCCACTGCCCTTGAGCCCTCATGGCGTACATCATGTGCATCAATGCTGCAGAGCCCTCGACCATCGACACATCGACCACTTGACCTACACCTGAGCGCCTGGCCTCGAACACGGCGCTCAGCACACCGAATGCCAGGAACATCGCGCCGCCACCGAAGTCGCCGACGAGGTTGAGCGGCGGTACGGGCCTTTCTCCCGCGCGGCCTATGGCGTGAAGCGCACCAGAGAGCGAGATGTAGTTGATGTCGTGACCCGCAGCCTTCGATAGCGGTCCGGTTTGTCCCCAACCGGTCATCCGTCCATAAACCAGCCGCGGATTGCGTGCCCAACAGGCCTCCGGGCCGATGCCGAGCCGCTCAGTCACGCCCGGACGGAAGCCTTCTATCAGCACGTCGGAATTCTCGCAGAGCTTCAGCACGACATCCACGCCCTCAGGCACTTTCAGATTGAGCGCGATGGAAAGCTTACCGCGCTCGCTGATGAACGCGGTGCGGTCCGCCGGCGATGAGTTTCGTGCGATCGAGATGACCTGCGCACCGAGATCGGCGAACAGCATCCCGCAAAAAGGTGCGGGGCCGATGCCCTGCAGCTCGATCACGCGCAATCCTTGAAGAGGTCCCACGTCGACTAGCGCGGCTGCATCCGAATGCCGCCATCGATACGAATGCATTCACCATTGATGTAATCGTTCTCGATGATGCAGATCGCCAAATGCGCAATCTCCGCCGGCTTTCCGAGTCTCTTCGGATGCAGCACCGATTTGGCGAGTGCGTCCAGGACATCCGCGGGGAGTGACCCCAGGAGCGGCGTCTCGATCAGCCCGGGGGCAATCGTATTCACGCGCACACCGATGCTCGACAGGTCCCGAGCCATCGGCAGTGTCATGCCCACGACACCGGCCTTGCTGGCGCTATAAGCGGCTTGTCCGATTTGGCCATCGTAGGCTGCGACCGAGGCGGTGTTGATGACGACGCCGCGCCCGCCGTTCAAATCTTCGGGAACGTTCTTCGCCATTTGTTCAGCGCAGAGCCGGGCCACATTGAACGTGCCGCTCAAGTTGACCGCGATGGTCTTATTCCACGCCGCCAAAGGAAATGGACCGTCCTTGCCAAAGGTCTTGTGTGCACTGCCGATGCCTGCGCAATTGATGCACACATGAATCGCACTGAACGCGCTCATGGTTTTCGCAATCGCTGCGGCCACCGACGCCTCATCGGCTACATTCGTTTTGGCGAAGATTGCGGCGGCTCCCAGCTCCTCCACCATTGCCTCTCCCGCGATCTCATTGAGATCGAAGATGGCGACTCGACCACCCTTCTCGACGAATGCACGCACCACCGCCTGACCAATCCCGGAGGATCCGCCCGTGATGACGGCGACTTTTCCAGCAATCTTCATGAGGACCTCTTTGGCGCTTGTATTATGATATTATTCAACGTGTTACAGTTAATTATTGATGTATAATAGCGGACGTAGCTGTGGCTCTCGATTCATTGCCGTCACTCCCTCCACGTCCTGCGGTTCCTAAGTGTAGGCGGAATCACGCTGCGTGCCACATCAATGCTGTCGCGGTATTCGACCGGTTATCGCGGGCATCGCCACAGGCTTGCAGCTCCACTCAATGATGGCGCCGAAGAAAAATCTACTGCATGCTTGATCGCTTTTGAAGGGGGCTAATCATGTCCGTTGGTTCAGACACTTCCTTATCGACAGCGAATGTCGAGCGCTACAGCGCTGGTGCCATCATGTTCCACTGGACGATGTTTGTGCTCGTCGTGTGCGTCGGGGTTCTGGGCCTGTTGCATGACTCCTGGCCGAAGCAGACGCAAAGCTTCTGGATCAACATTCATGCCTTGCTGGGTTTACTCCTCTGGTTTGTGCTCGTCGCTCGATTTTGGTGGAGACGCCGGCATGCGCCTCCGGCACTCATGGCAAACATCGGCTCGCTTGCGCGTCGGCTCTCGGGGCCGGTGCATTTCGCCCTGTACGCGCTGATGTTCGTCATTCCCGTCATTGGACTGGTCACGTTCGTCTATCACGGCAGAGTTTTGGATTTCGGCCTCTTCCACATCAACTTCGGGATCAAATCCAACCGCGCCATATTCCATCCCACCGAGGACCTGCACGGTTACCTGGCATACGCCCTCTTTGGGCTTGCGGGGCTTCATGCCTTGGCGGCACTTTGGCACCAGTACATCTTGCGGGATGGTTTGCTCGCGAGGATGTGGACAAAGTCTCGGCAAACAGCCGGATGATCTCGCGGTTGAATGCCTGTAGGTAAGACTGATCTTCGGTAGGGGTAAGTTGTCGGTGCAAGCCCGACATTCGATGGCGACTATCCTCCCTTGCAGTAGGCACGCGTCAGCACATACTTCGCGCAGGCCACGCGATAAAGCTGCGACCCGATTGAGGGGAGACCTGCAATGAAGCGTTTCATGACCGCAATCGGTCTCGGTGTAGTGCTCCTGGGCGCGCACGCGGCGGCGGCTCCGCCCACGAGCCAATCTGCTCTCTTGAAGCGCCAGATCAATGACTGCATGACGCGGCGCATGGGAGCCGACAGAACCCTGTCCTACAAGGATGCGATGCGGACTTGCAAAGACCGCATTCAACCGCCCAAGGAAGCCTTGGCCTCGAACGGCCCAAGCGAATCGGGCACCAAAACCCATTGATTTTCGCGGATCTTCGCGTTTGACCATCGGTACGATGCCGCCTGCGCTACTTCTGGCCTTGAGCGGGTGATTTCGACAGGTCAATGTCGAGCTTGGGCACGCCGAACCGGCCTTCCAGTTTGTGCAGCTTGTCCAGATCGATGGTGCCGATGATGTTCACAATCGTAAATTGCCGCGGTTCGCTGGCGATCAAAGCCAGGCCGACGGCTTGGTCCTTCTCGATCATGATGTAGATGTCGACATTGGCCCGGGTTTTGCGGCTGCGCGTTTCCACCAATCGAGTCCAGCCCGGCGCGCTCAGCTGACTTCTCACGGCATCGATATCGGCCTGCTGATAGGCGGAGTCCTTGTCAAATGTGTAGCTTCGGACATAAATGCCGCGAAGCCCTTTGATGACGTCCTTGATGGCCGCATCTTCCGGATCGTTTCCATCGAGAAACTTTCCCGCCAGGGTCAGCAACGCAGGATCAAGGGTGATGGTCACTGACTCGCTGGCTTTTTGCGCCAATCCGGCGAATTCCGGCATCGCCAGCTTCGGATTCGGAGCCGCCCAGACAAAAGCGGGCGCGAGCAGCGCCAACAACAACGGCAATGTGTATTTTCCCATGGAGAGATTCCTTGATTGCAAACTAAACGCCCGACTTCTCATCGGCCGGCGGTGTCGATTGACTCTTCACCGCTTCGTACGCAAGGTTCAATTTCTGGCTGGTCACCCGCAACGCCTGCAGCACTTCGCGCCGCGCCTCCAGTCCGCTCTGACGCAAGCGCTGCTCTTGCAAGTGCTGCTGGATGCCCACCGCCAAAATCAGACTCGCGGCGAGACTTGCCGTAAGCCACCACGCCAGGGGCCGCGCGCCTTGCGGCATGAGGCGGTTCGGTTTTGGCCGCGCGGGCGGGTCGGCAATGACGCGCGCAAGCAATTTTTGCGAGAACTCTTCGCTTGGCGCCACGGGCCGCAAAGCGGCGCGCAATTTGGATTCGATATCGTTGCTCATGGTAAGTGATCCTCACAACGTGCTGGTTGCATGCCGATGGTTTTTTCGCGCATCGTCTCCAGCGAACGTTTCAAATGGCTCTTCACGGTATTGATCGGCATCTCGAGCGCTCTCGCAATGTCCGTCGGATCCAAATCCTCCTGGTAGCGCAGCAGCAATACGGCTCGCGCCGCCGGGCTCAAGTCTGAAAGCAGCCCCCGCAGATGCCGTTGCAACAGAGGATCCGAGTCATCTTGTGGGCTGAAAAGCTGGTGCTCCTCGTCCAAGGACGTCATTTGCACGCGCGATCGGCGGCGCAATTGATCGATGGCCCGGTTGGCCGTCACCTGGCGCAACCAAAACCCCAAGTGCTTGTTCGACTCGATCGCGCTCAAGTTGCCGCCCAGCTGCATGAACACGTCCTGCGTCAAATCCTCGGCCAGATCCCGCGTACCCAGCATGCGCAGCGCCAGACTGTAAACGGAGCGCTGGTGCGCCTGGACCAGGACCGCAAGGGCCGCCCGCTCGCCCGTGCGGGCCTGCGCAAGATATTGGTCCAAGAGATCCAAAGCGCCGTCATTCAACGCAAGTGTGTCCTCTGTCGCAACAAGGTGGCTGGAGGATCGGCTATTTCTGGCGAGTCATCAATTGATGCCGGCAAATTCAGCCGGTGTGCCGAATGATTCATTCAAGCGCGCTCTATTACATCAACAAACTGGCTCGTGCTTCGGCGATCTTGGGCAAGTTCAAGTGCAGGTGACTCTCCAGTTTAGGCAGGTCATCTACATTGATTGATCCGACGATGTTGATGATCGTGAATTCGCGCGGTTGACTGGTAATCAAGGCAAATCCCTTGGTCACGTTGTTCTCGATCAGCACGTACATATCCACATCCTCACTTTTGTCGCGATGGTGTACTTGCATGAGTTGATTCCAGCCAGGCCCGCTAAGCTGGCTTCTGACGCCGTCGATGTCGGCGGCAGAGTAGGCGAAATCGGTCGCAAAATGGTAGCTGCGAATTTCGACGGCCTTGATTCCGGCGAGAAGTTGTTTCGTCGCGGCGTCGTCTGCGTCTTTCTCGTCGATGAATGCCGCCGCCATGTGCAGCAGCCACGGACTCAAGCTGATATTTACCGATTCCGTCGCCTTGCCCTCGAGAGATTTGAACTCAGGCAGCTTGAGCCGCGCATCGTGCGCAGCGGCCACAAAGGGTACGAGCAGACAGGCCAGCGCAATATTAACCATTCGCACCTTCATGAACGGATCTCCTATTAGGGGGCTCCGTGGGGTTATCCCTTGAGCCTTGATAGGAATACGAACGGGGTGCCCGTCCAGGGTGCAAAGCGAAAGTGCTTCCGTGCCAGTGTCGGGGCAGTTTGTTTCGGCCGTGCGCTTTCCCTGCCATTGGCATCGCTCCGGCGCACGCGGCGCATTAAGTCATGGCGGAAATCGGCCGCGCATAGTAAGTAAGAAATATCACAATAGTGGATAACTAATTGATTTATAGGAATGTATTTCCCACAAATTCCGGTGAATTTGTTAGCCGCTTCCCGCTTCGATCACGCGGAGCGCATAATTCCTCGTCAAAAAAAAACCGCTGATAGAGGGCCTGTGCCCTTTGAGGTGCAGGAAACGATGCTGAGCTGGCAAGCCATGATATTGAACGGTTTCTTTCGCTTCACCATGAAGCGTCATGGCAAAAGACCTCTGAATCTTGCGCGCTTGAGAGCCATGACCAAAAATCCGCCGCGCAGCGCATTGGCGGTGCCGGCCGGCTATGCCGTTGAGAGCCTGCGCAGCGAACAGGGATTGGAGTTCGATGTCGCTGACCTATCCTCGGTCAGGATAGTCCCGCCCTCGACCATCGTTCTTTACTTGCACGGCGGCGGCTATCTGTTTGGGTCGCCCAAGACCCATCGTCAGGTGCTCATTGCGATGGCCAAGGCATTCCAGGCGCCGGTCTATGGACTCGACTATCGATTGGCCCCCGAGCATCCGTTTCCGGCGGCCGTGGAAGACGCAGCCAAAGCCTACGAGTGGTTGCTGATCCGCCACCCCAAAGCCGCCATCGTGCTGGCCGGTGACTCGGCGGGCGCCGGCCTCGCCATTGCGACGGCGGTGGGCGTTCGAGACGGCGGATTGAAGCCGCCCAAGGCCATTGTCGCCTTCTCTCCCTATTCGGACCTGGCCGTCACGGGGGCGTCGGTTGAAGCCAATGCCAAGAGCTGCGCCATGTTCACGCCGCGCGGCGTACGCGAGGCCGCAGCGTTGTATCTCGCCGGCGCCGACGCACGCGACCCGCGCGCCTCGCCGCTGTATGCGGATCTGGCGGGACTGCCTCCCATGCTATTGTTTGCGAGCCGTCACGAGATTTTGCGTGACGATACCCTGCGCCTGGCGGAACGGGCATCGGCGGCCGGGGTAAAAGTCGAATTGGTCGTCCGTGACAGGCTACCGCACGTTTGGCCGGTGTTCGTGACGCTGCTTCCCGAAGCCCGCGACGCTTTCGCCACCGTGACGGCATTTGCTCGAGAAATCGGCGCGCGCAATGCGGCCTGACGGCCGCTGATGCACTGGAGACTTTTACGTGACGCTCAATCATTTTGACGTGCTGATCGTGGGTGGCGGACTTTCAGGCATCGGTGCCGCCTGCAGCTTGCAAATGCATTGTCCGCAGAAGACCTACGCGATTCTGGAAGGCCGCGCGAGCATTGGCGGAACATGGGATCTGTTTCGGTATCCCGGAATTCGCTCAGACTCTGACATGTTTACCCTCGGCTATTCATTCCGCCCCTGGGTCGAGGGCAAAGCCATCGCCGACGGGCACTCGATTCTCAAGTACATCAATGACACCGCCAAGGATCACGGCGTCGATGAACACATTCGATTCCATCACCTCGTGAAGCGGGCCTCGTGGTCTTCCAAGGAAGCCCTGTGGACGGTCGAGACGCAGTGCGGACCTAACAAGCAACCGGCCCGCTTCACGTGCAGCTTCCTTTTCGTCTGCAGCGGTTACTACAGCTATGCGGAGGGCTATACGCCCGTGTTTCCCGGCGTTCAGCGCTTTGCCGGGTTGGTCGTGCATCCGCAGAAATGGCCCGAAGATCTCGCCTACGCAAACAAGCGCGTCATTGTGATCGGCAGCGGCGCGACCGCCGTGACCTTGGTGCCGGCCATGGCCAAAACCGCGGCTCAAGTGACCATGCTGCAGCGTTCTCCGACCTATGTGGTGGCACGTCCCGAGCAAGATGCCCTGGCAAATTTTCTGCGCCGTCACTTGCCATCAAAAGTGGCTTACAACCTGGTGCGCTGGCGAAACATCTTGTTCGGCATTTACTTTTATGGCCTTTGCAAACGAAGCCCCGAGCGCGTCAAGAAATGGATTCTCGATCGCGTGAAGGGATCGCTTGGGCCTGAGTACGATGTCCTCACACACTTCACGCCTCGCTACAATCCGTGGGATCAGCGCATGTGTCTCGTTCCCGATGGAGATTTATTCGAGGCGATCAAGGAGGGTAAGGCATCGGTCGTCACGGATGAGATCGACACCTTCACCGAAAAGGGCATCAAGCTGCGCAGCGGAAAGGAACTCGAAGGCGACATTATTGTGACCGCCACGGGGTTGAACCTGGTGGCGCTCGGCGATATTCAAATCAGCGTGGACGGACGGCACATCGATCCGGCTAAAACCCTCAACTACAAGGGCACCATGTATGGCGGGATTCCGAATCTTGCCTCTACGTTCGGCTACACCAATGCCTCCTGGACGCTGAAGAGCGAACTGACTTGCGACTACATCTGCCGGGTGCTCAATCACATGGAACGCAAGGGCTACCAGGTGTGCGTGCCGCAGAATGATGATCCGACGGTGACATTGGAGCCCTGGCTCAATCTCACGTCCGGCTATATCCAACGGGTCGCGGACAAATTGCCGAAACAGGGTTCGAAAACGCCCTGGAAGCTGCACCAGAACTACGTGAAGGACGTGATGAGTCTTAAATTCGGCTCGTTGGACGACGGGGTCATGCGCTACTTGAACCGCGCGGATTCGCTGGAGCTAGCCACCTTCGGCATCGGCCGAAGAACCAAGGAGAATGCATGAAGCTGCGCACATTGGGCCGTAATGGTCCGCAAGTATCGGCCATTGGCCTTGGCTGCATGGGGTTCTCCGAGTTCTATGCCTCGAGTGCCGCCAGCGACGCCGAAGCCATCGGCGTCATCCAAACCGCGCTGTCGCTCGGCCTGACCTTCCTCGATACGGCGGACATGTATGGCCCGTACACGAATGAGATTCTTGTCGGCAAGGCCATCCTAGGAAGGCGCAATCAGGTTTTTCTGGCGACCAAGTTCGGCATCCAGCGCGATCCGGTCAATCCGAAAATGCGTGGCATCAGCGGCAAGCCTGACTATGTCCGCGCCTCCTGCGAAGGATCGTTGAAACGGCTCAATGTCGAGCGTATCGATCTTTATTATCAGCATCGCGTCGATCGCTCCACGCCGATCGAGGAGACGGTGGGCGCCATGGCCGAGTTGGTAAAAGCCGGCAAGATCGGCGGCATCGGCCTCTCGGAGCCCAGTGTGGAAACCATCCGCAAAGCCCACCGCGTCCACCCGATCACGGCTGTGCAGTCGGAATACTCCCTGTGGAGCCGCGATCCGGAGGACGGCGTACTGCAAGTGTGCAGCGAACTTGAGATAGGCTTCGTCCCCTACAGTCCGCTCGGCCGCGGCTTTCTGACCGGCCGTTTTCGCCGCATCGAGGATCTCGATGCCAAGGATTACCGGCGCTTCTCGCCGCGCTTTCAGGGCGATAACTTTGCGAAGAATCTTGCGACCGTCGACAAGGTCGAGGAAATTGCAAAAGAAAAACACTGCACGGCCGCCCAACTTGCCCTCGCCTGGTTGCTGGCACAGGGCCCGCACATTGTGCCCATCCCCGGCACGACCAGCGCGGCACGCCTCAAAGAGAACATTGCTGCGGTGGATATCACGCTGAATGCGGGAGATCTTTCGCGCATCGCCGCGGTCGCGCCGAGCGGAATCGCGGCGGGCGAACGCTATGATGAGACGGGGATGCGCTTCGTCAACGGCTGAAGCATCGGCAGTGTATAGTTTCCAGCCTATTTTTCCCCCGTTCACTTTGAGGTGTGCATGATTCACCGAGCATTGATTGGTGCTGGATTGAGTGTATTCGCCGGCTTAGTCTTATCTGCTTCCGCATGGAGCGCGGCGCCGCTGCTGTTGCGCAATCCCTCGCTCAGCCAGGAACGAATCGCGTTTCTGTACGCCGGCGACATATGGACGGTTGCGCGCCAGGGCGGCGAGGCCAGACGGCTCACGTCCATCGGCACCGTGGCCGAAGGGCCCTATTTTTCGCCCGACAGCTCGCAGATTGCCTACTCGACCCTTGATCAAGGACTCACCGATGTGTACGTCGTCAACGCCGACGGCGGCGTGCCGCGACGCCTCACATGGGAACCGACCGGCAGCCTGGTCACCGGATGGAGCCCGGACGGTAAGGACGTCTTGTTTACTTCGGTTCATGCCAGTAAGTCGGTTTATCCCCGACTCTTTCGTGTGCGCGCCGACGGCGTCGGCCCGGCCGAAGTATTGCCGCTGCCCAGCGTGGACTGGGGCAGCTTTTCGAGCGACGGCGCGACACTGGCGTACGTCCCCGTTCGCCAATGGCAGCCCGCTTGGAAGCACTATCGCGGCGGTCAGACGACGCCTGTGTGGCTGGTTGACATGAAGACGCTGGAGGTTGAGAAAATCCCGCGTGAAAATTCCAATGATTCGAGCCCGGTTTGGGCCGGCAGCGCGGTGTATTTCCTGTCCGACCGCAAAGGCCCGGTATCGCTCTACAGTTACGACACCAAGACCAAACAAGTCCAGCAGGTCATCGAGAATCATGGCTATGATTTGAAGACCGTCAGCGCCGGCCCGGGCGCCTTGGTCTACGAGCAGTTCGGCTCATTGCATCTGTATGATCTGGGTTCTCATCAAGACCACGCGGTCGCTGTGACGATTCACGGGGATTTACCCAGCCTCGCGCCGCATCTGGCCAGCGTTCCTGAGAGCGCGGCGGAAAACATCGACGTATCCCCCACCGGTGCGCGCGTTGTGGCTGAGGCGCGCGGCGATATCTTCACGCTGCCCGCTGAAAAAGGCGACATTCGCAATCTGACCAAGACTCCGGGGTCTGCCGAACGCGATCCGTCGTGGTCGCCGGACGGAAAATCCATCGCCTACTTCAGCGATGCGTCCGGAGAGTATCAGCTCCATATCCGCGATCAGGATGGTTTAGCCCCGCCCAAGGTCATCGATTTGGGACCCGACGCGTCGTTCTTCTATTCTCCGCGTTGGTCGCCGGACTCCAAACATATCGCCTTCAGCGATAAGCACTTGCGGCTTTGGTACGTCGATGCCGCCGGCGGCAGGCCGGTGAAAGTCGACACCGGGCTGCGCGGTGGTTTTGGGGCTGCGCTGCAGCTTTCATGGTCGCCCGATTCTCAATGGATCGCCTATACACGCGATTTGGAAAGCGAATTGCACGCAGTTTTCTTCTACTCGCTGGCCACGCATACGGCGACGCAGATCACCGATGGCATGAGCAATGCTGCCAATCCAGTCTTCGATCCGAGCGGCAAATATTTGTATTTCACCGCCTCGACCAACAACGGCCCGTCGGACGCCGGCATTGACCTGTCTTCCCTCGACCGCGCGACCAACGCCGGCGCATACGTCGTGGTGCTGTCACGAACGACCGCCTCCCCGGTTCCTCCGGAAAGCGATGACGAAAACAAAAAGAAGGACGACCAGTCGAAAAAGACGGACAAGGCGGACAAGACCGATAAAACCGACAAGGCGGATAAGGCCGACGCCGATAAGGCGGATGACGGCGGCGACAAGGCAAGCGACAAAAAGAAAAAGCCGGACGCAAAGCCCAAGCCCACGGTCATCGACCTTGCCGATATCGGCAATCGAATTCTGTCGCTGCCGATCCCATCGCGAAACTATGTGAACTTGGCGGTGGGAAAGACCGGCGTGCTGTTTCTTGCCGAGGGCTCGGCGGTTGGCCGGGCCTCCGAGGAGCCGGGCTCAGCGATTCGTGCGCTCTGGCGATTCACCACTGAGAAGCGTCAGACCGAAGAGATCCTGAGCAGCCTGACCGCCTTCAAGATTTCCTTTGACGGCGAGAAGCTATTTTATACGCGTCAGGACAGCTGGTTTCTGGCCCCCATTGCGGAGCTGAAACCCGGTTCTCCCGATGCAAACCCGGGTAAGCCGGTCAACAATCACGGCATGATGGCCGTGATCGATCCGCGCAGCGCCTGGAAGCAGATGTATCGCGAGACTTGGCATCTGCAGCGTGACTTTCTGTACGATCCGCACACGCACGGACTCGACATCGCAAAGGTTCAAGCGAAATACGAGCCCTACCTTCAGAGTTTGGCATCGCGCGATGAGTTCACGTACTTGTGCAATGAGATGCTGGGTGAAGTTCAGGTGGGGCATATGTTCGTGGGCGGCCCTCGCCCGCTGCCGGATGGTCCGAAACCAGGATTGCTCGGCGCTGATTATGCTATCGAACACAATCGGTACCGGTTCGCCAAGATCTACAATGGACAGAATTGGACGCCCTCGCTCACCGCGCCCCTGACGTTGCCAGGAATCAACATCCAACAGGGCGATTACTTGCTGGCCGTGAACGGCCGCGAGCTGCACGCCACGGACAATATCGACAGCTTTTTTAATGGCGCGGCCGGCAAGCAAACGGTCCTGCGCGTCGGCAAGAGCGCCGACGGCAGCGCTGCGCGCGATGTTACCGTCGTTCCGATTGACTCCGAGTATGGCTTGCGCAATCTCGATTGGATCAATACCAATCGGCAAAAAGTAGATGCACTCTCGGGCGGTAAGGTCGCGTATGTGTACATGCCGAACACCGCCGGCGCCGGCTATAGCAACTTTAACCGCTACTTCTACGCCCAATTGGACAAGCAGGCCTTGGTGCTGGACGAGCGCTACAACCAGGGCGGCTTCATCGCCGATTATGTCGTCAGCGTGCTCAGCCAGAAGCACTTGAGCAACGCCATTGAGCGGGACGGCAAGCCGGTCCACGATCCGCAAGGCGCCATCTTCGGTCCCAAGGCGATGATCGTGAATCAGTCCGCCGGTTCGGGTGGCGACGCCATGCCGTGGTACTTCCGTAAGGCGGGCCTCGGCACCTTGGTCGGCACGCGTACGTGGGGTGGCTTGGTCGGTATCGGCGGCTATCCCACCCTCATCGATGGGGGCGGTGTCACTGCGCCGCGCTACGCCATCTATGGTCTTGATGGGGATTGGGAAGTTGAGGGCCACGGCATTCCACCCGACGTGCCGGTGGAGGAGCTGCCCAAGGACGTGGCAGCGGGACATGACGCGCAACTCGAACGGGCCGTGGCCATCGTTTTGCAGCAGCTCAAAGAGCATCCTGTGCCGGTTTCACCGATACCGGCGTATCCGGACTATCACAAAGGCACCGATATCGGTCGTTGAACCGCTGGAAAGGGGGCGTTGCGCCCCCTTCTCCTCATAACCGTGAGTAACTTGGATATGCGTTCTAACTATTCGACGGGTTGAGAGTGAGGGACTAGCGTGGCCGCATCGCTGGCCGTACCGGAGTCTCTCACATGGCGGAAATCGCCCAAACTGCCAATTCGCGCGTTCTTACGCGCCGTTCGTCGTGGGGCGCCCTATTTCGCCAAGAAGACTGGTGGGCCATCTGGATCGGATTGGGCCTGATCGCCGTCGCAGTGGCTCTCTTTGCCGGTGGCAGCAGCATCAAGTGGATTGCGGTGGCACCGCAAAAATGGAGTCACCTTTCCGACGTGAGGCAGCAGCTGACGCAGCATGGGCTGCAATACGTGGCGCTTTTTGTGCTCTGGTCGGTCTCGTTCGGCCTCGGCGCCGCGGCGCTCGGCATCAAGATCAGCCGTTTTTTGCCGGCCTTTTTGCTGGTCTACCTCGTTGCCGGCAGCATCTATTTTCTAGGGCTCTGGGATCAGGCCGCACACTACAATTTGGAGCCGCCGTTGGTGGCGCTGGGGCTTGGCCTGCTCATCTCCAATACCTTGGGCGTGCCACGCTGGCTTGATCCCGGGCTGCGCGTCGAATTCTACATCAAGACCGGCATTGTGCTGCTGGGCGCAAGCCTGCCGTTGACACTGATCGCGTGGGCCGGCCCAGTGGCCATTGTGCAGGCAGCGATCGTCTCGCTGGCAACCTTCGGTGTCATCTACTTTGCCGCTGTCCGCTTGGGATTGGATCGCCGGCTCGCCGCCACGCTCGGTACCGGCGGCGCTGTCTGTGGGGTGTCGGGCGCGATTGCCGTGGGCGGCGCTGTAGGCGCCAAAAAAGAGGAAGTCTCCGTCGCCATCTCGCTGGTCGTCGTATGGGCGATTGCCATGATCTTCGTGCTGCCGCTCGTCGCCAGGGCGTTGCATCTATCCACGGGTATCGCCGGTGCCTGGATCGGCACCTCGGAGTTTGCCGACGCCGCGGGTCTGGCAGCCGCGCAAACCTACGGCGGCTACGCAGGCAGTGTCTCTGGCATCACCGGAAATCCGGATGCGGCCGTGGCCGCATTCACGCTCATGAAGGTCATCGGACGGGACATGTGGATCGGCGTCTGGGCCTTTGTGCTTTCCCTGATCGCCACGGCTCGGTGGGAGCGCACGGGAATCCACAGCAAATCCAGGGCCGTGGAAATTTGGAATCGCTTTCCCAAGTTTGTGCTCGGGTTCATTGTCGCATCAGCGGTGGTCACGCTGGTGGCCCGCGGGTTTGACTACGCCGCCTACAAGAAAGAGGTATTGCCGGCGCTCGTGGCTCCGCTGCAGGCATTTCGCACCTGGGCTTTCACTTTTGCTTTTCTAAGCATCGGCCTCACGACACGGCTGCGCGAATTCGCCTCCATCGGTGCACGGCCCTTCTATGCATTCACGATTGGTGTGCTGGTCAATGTCGTGCTGGGGTTCGTGTTGTCGACTCAAGTGTTCAACGAATTTTGGAACCGTCTCGGCCAATGAGCCCGCCGGCGACACCCTCTTGCCTCAGGTGCCGGCACTTTAAAAATGCGCCCGCCGATCTGGAGGCGGCGCTGCGGGGATTGTCGAGTTTGAGTTCCGCCTACGCCGCGGTGCGCAGCGAGGACGGCCTCTGTGCCGTGCACGACCGCTATGTCGCTGCCTCCAGCGTCTGCGCAGCCTTCGCGTAGCCCGTTTCCAGAATCCGATCCATGAAGCCTTCGCACTGCGCCAGCTGATCGAGGGTGACAAATTCATTCGGCCGATGCGCCTCCGCAATATCTCCGGGACCGCAAATCACCGTCGGGACGCCCATCTTCTGGAATAGCCCGGCCTCCGTGCCATAGGACACTTTGCCGACCGTGGTGTTGCGCGACAACTGCATGGCCCATTGCACAATGGCATCGGTCTCCGCCGCCGCGAGCCCGACTGTCTGGCTCATCCATTGCAGATCGATGCCGGCGTTCGCGTCGATGACGCGCATCTCGGCGGCGAGTGCTTCTGCGTAAGTGCGGATTTCCTGATAGAGCGCGTCAGGCGAGGCCTGCGGCAACGTGCGCATGTCGAAATGAAACACGCAGTCTTTGGGCACGACATTGGCCGCGATGCCGCCTTGAATGAGGCCGGTGGAAAGGGTCGAATAAGGCACGGTGAAACCGTAGTCGCGCTGCTCGATCTGTGCGAGCCGGTCGGCCAATTGACGAATGAACACCACCAGGCGCGCGGCGTATTCGATCGCATTGACGCCATGGGTGACATAGCTGGAATGCGCCTCTCTGCCGTGCACGGAACAGCGAAAGCGATGCGTACCCTTGTGGGCAATGATGGGCTGCATGGAAGTGGGCTCGCCGACCACGCACCCTGCCGCGCGAATGCCGTTTTCCTCCAAGTCGCGTATCAGTCCGCGCACGCCGAGGCAGCCGACCTCCTCGTCATAACTCAGCGCGTAATGCAGCGGGGCATCGAGCCGATTCCCGTTGAGCGCCGCGACAAATTTTGGCGCTTCAGTCAGAGCGATGCCGATGAAGCCTTTCATGTCCGCGGAGCCGCGCGCATACAGCTTGCCGTCCCGCTCGGTGGCGACGAACGGGTCGGAGTCCCAGCTCTGACCGTCCACCGGCACCACGTCCGTGTGCCCCGAAAGAATCAGGCCGGGCTTGTTCGAGTCGCCGAGGGTTGCGAACAGATTCGCCTTCTTGCCCGTCGCGTCGTAGGTCAGCCGCGTCTTGGCGCCGAACCCTTGCAGGTAGTCGCGAGCCCATTCGATCAATCCTAAATTGGAATCCCGCGAAACAGTATTGAACGAGATCAATCGCTCGATCATCGTGCGCGACGCAGCGCTCGGAACGTTCATGACGGCAGCTCACAGTCGATGTGGAGCGGACAGTATAGCGATCTTAAATACGCTATGCTTCCGATGTGACACGCGAATCAAGATTGTTCGGTGCCGTTGAAGCCGGCGGCACAAAATTTGCGTGCGCCATCGGTGATGAAAACGGCACGATCCACGCAGAGTCGCGCTTCCCCACAAGCGATGCCGTCTCGACAATGGCCGCAGTTCGCGATTTCTTCAACGGACACCGGCGCGCCCTGGGCGCCTTGAGCGCAATCGGTGTGGGCTGCTTCGGTCCCCTCATTCTGGACAAACGTTCGGCGAAGTACGGATTCATCGGCAAAACGCCCAAAGCCGGCTGGTGCGACATCGATGTTGTCGGGATGTTGGCAACCGAATTCTCCTGCCCCGTGGGTTTCGATACGGACGTGAACACCGCGGCTTTGGCCGAGCACCGCTGGGGCGCTGCTCGAGGTGTAACCAACGTGGTCTATCTGACGGTGGGTACCGGCATCGGCGGCGGCGTTCTGATCGACGGCGCGCCGCTGCATGGCCTGCTGCATCCGGAGATTGGCCACGTCTATCCGCGCCGTCATCCGCGCGATGCTGATTTTGCCGGCGCCTGCCCTTTCCACGGCGATTGCCTCGAGGGTTTGGCCTCCGGGCCCGCCATTCGGGCGCGATGCGGCGCGGATCTCTCGCATCTCGACGCCGCCCACGCGCAGTGGCAGATACAGGCAGACTATCTGGGACAGCTATGTGCGCAACTGGTCCTCACGCTTTCGCCACAACGGATCATCATGGGCGGCGGCGTCATGACTCAGGAGCGCCTGTTCCCAGGCATCCGGGAACGGATGCTGCATTGGCTCGGCGGATATATTGATCGCAGCGAAATTCTTACGGGCAGCAGTCATTACGTCGTCCCGCCGGCGCTCGGTGCGCGCGCCGGCGTGCTCGGCGGGATTCACCTCGCCATGGATGCGGCCGGGACCGCTTAAGCCTCGCCGAGCTTCTGCAGCATGCGTTTGAGCGCGAAGTGCCGATAGCTCTGCAAAGCCAATCCTTCGACCTCCCTCCAATCGCACGCTTCCGTGACATCGAGCGCAATCCAGCCGTTATGACCGAAATAGGACGGGATTTGATAACGCGGATCCGCGGTCAAAAAACCCTGCTGCTCCACGCCGACCCGGAAGCACAGTGTCAATCGCGCACCGGCGTAGCGCGCAATCCCGAAGGTCTTTTTACCCGCGAGCCACACCGGATGACCGAATTGCCTGCCTTCGCTTGACTCCGGCATGCTCAGACAAATCGGACGCAGCTTCTTGAGCACGGCAAGAGCGCGCGGCGACTTGAATGGATCAATCTCACTCGCGGACAGCGCTTTGGTCGGTGCTTTTATTTTTGGCGTCTTGCCCACGCGCACCCGCAAGTCGGCCGGCGCGACTTTCTCGTACGCTTCGCGTACCAGCGCGGGGATTCTATTCCAGTCGATGCCACGATCGAGAATGACTCCGAGCCAACCGCGCGGTCCCACATAGGGCGGGACAAAGAAATGGCCGGGCTCGAGGCGCATCAGAAGCTCTTGCGAGCCGGGCCCGGCATTGAGCCACAATGCAACGCGCCCGTCGCCGTGATGGTTGACGACATAGGTGGCAAATGTCTTGCCGCGGACCCGGAAGTTCGGCGAGCCGTGGGACACGAATTCCTCGGCTTCCGGCAGCCACAAGCATGTTTCGCGTACGGCCTGATAAATGTCGCGTGCCATAATGCTCCCGATTATGAAGCAGTCACTCGTGCTTTTATGCGGACTTTTGTGCGACGAGACGTTTTGGACCGATATTCCGCAGCGGCTCTCGGGTGTTGCGGATGTGTCCGTGGTGTCGTTCCGCGGATTTTCCTCGATTCGTGCGATGGCCCAGCACGTCCTGGCAAACACTCCGGAACGGTTTGCGATGGCCGGCCATTCCATGGGCGGCCGCGTTGCGCTCGAGGTGATGCGCACGGCTTCGCGACGCGTCACGGGCCTGGGGCTGCTCAACACCGGCGTGCATGCGGTGCGCGATGGCGAACCGCAGAGCCGCGGCCATTTGTTGCGCGTGGCCTACGAGCGCGGCATGTCGGCACTGGCGGCTGAATGGCTGCCGCCGCTGATGGGGGGCGATACTGCGCGCACTGCGCAGCTCATGCCGCAATTGACGGCGATGGTCGAGCGCTGGACGGCGGATGCGTATGCAGATCAGATCAGCGCGATGTTGCATCGACCGGACGCCCTGTCGATACTGCCGACGATCGCAATCCCGACGCTTCTCTTGAGCGGTAGCGATGACACGTGGTCCCCGGTTTCTCAGCATGAGAGCATGCGTCGCAGGATTCCGCATGCGACGCTGTTCGAAATTCACGGTGCCGGGCATATGGCGCCGATCGAACGTCCTGAGCCGGTCGCGGTGGCGCTGCGCGAATGGCTGCTCAGGATCTGACGGTCAGCTGCCGACGTCGGTGACCAGCATCACCTCGCAGGCGCCGGGCCCGGTGTCGTTGCGCACCAGGGAGGTCTTGATCCAGCTGCCATCATTGCGCACGCCGCCGCTATTTCAGGTCTTCTGTGCCCAAACCTGGCACCAACCGCCTTGCGGCACGCTCTTGCCGGCGAAAATCGTACAGGCAGCCGTCGCGTCGCTTGGCTTACCTTGGTACTGAGCACAGGTTCCACACTTTTGAGCGGGTTTGAACGTGGGATACGCTTTGGTGTCGACCTTGCTGGCATCGTTGACGAAGCCCAAGGCCTTGGCGGTCGGATCGCTCGGGTCGAGCGGCGGCAGTGCGGCCGCTGCGGCACCGCGGGAGACAAGACCTGCGACCGGCAGAATTGCACCGGCGATGAGACCGCTCTTGACGATGGATCGACGTGAGAATTTGCTTTGCATGTAGGCGCCTCTATGGGGTGAAGGAATGCGATATTTTTCCCCATTTCGACAATGTATGCTGACCAATTATTGCGAACGATTCTCAACTCCCCTTGGTCGACGGCGGCCACGAGGCCAGAATTGCAGTACTGTATTTGTCCCCATGAGTTGCGGACAGTCCTATGACGGCACTCGATCTCAATAGCATCAGTCGCTCAGTCACCAAGTTACGCGCCGTCATACCCGAGGACGCGTTTACCGCCGGAATTTTGGGCTCGCAGCGCGTTGGAAACGGCGTGGTCATCGATTCCGCGGGGCTGATTCTAACCATTGGATATCTGATGACGGAGGCCACGGATGTTTGGCTGACCGGCGCGGATGGCCGCGAAGTCGCAGCCCACCCGCTGGCGTACGATCAGGTGACAGGATTCGGATTGATCATGCCCTTGCAGAAGCTGGATGCTCCGCCCATTCTCCTTGGCTCCTCGGCGGATGTGCGTGCCGGCAGCGAAGTACATGTGTTGAGCGCGAGGGACTTCGCACCGCCTCAAGGTGCGCGCGTGCTGGCGCGGCGCGAGTTTGCAGGCGCATGGGAATACTTGCTGGAAGAAGCCATCTTCACCGCTCCCGCTCACCCACGTTGGTCAGGAGCCGCTTTGATCGACCGAAGCGGTGCCTTGGTCGGGTTGGGATCCTTGTTGGTTCGCGAAGTCATCGCGGGAGAAGAGACCGATGCCAACATGTTTGTACCCATCGACCTGTTGAAGCCGATTCTGCAAAGCTTGAAATCCACCGGCAGAACGGATCGGCCGCCCCGGCCATGGCTGGGGGTCTATGCCGTCGAAATGGCTGGAAAAGTGTATGTGACCGGTGTGGTCGAGGGCGGTCCTGCTCAAAGCGCCGACATCCGTGAAGGCGACGTCATCAGCGAAGTGGCGCGGCACGAAGTGGGTTCGTTGCCGGAATTCTATCGGCGCGTGTGGGCTCTGGGGCCGGCCGGTAGCGGGGTGCCGCTCACGGCGATGCGCGGTGCTACACAGATACATTTGAACGTGCGTTCGATGGATCGAGGCGACTTACTCAAGCGCCCGCAAGGCCACTAATGCAGTGCGACGCGGTTGTGCTGCTGCTCCGAAAAAGAACGATCGCTCTCGGTGATATGGCAGGAACCCTGACCGACGAGGGTAACCACGGCCGCGCAAGCATCCACTCCCTTGACGCTGCCGTCGGCCGACGTGGACGCAGAACTGGTGTCGTGCAGCAGCCTGTAAGCCGCTGCGGCCGATAATCCCGGGCTCTTGGCCAATATCAGCGCGACAACGCCACTGACCTGTGCCGTCGCGATCGACGCGCCGGAGGCAAAATCGTAATGCCCGCCGGGCAGGAGCGTCAGTATCTCCTTGCCGGGCGCATACAACGCATTTGCGATCGCAGAATGGGTCTCGGCACTGGCCACCTCGATGACACCGGCCTGATGCAGCAGGCCATCCTCGGCGCTGGCATCATTCGCCGCAGCGCCCACGAACAACACGCCGCGCCTCAAACCCTCGCGGATCAAGTCCCCGACGAGAGGATCATCGGGGCCGGCGAGACTTAAATTGACCACCTGTGCGTGCGCATCGAACGCGGCGGTAAGTGCCCGCGCCAATGTAAAGGAATTGCAACGCGCGGCGTCCGCGTCCGAATGCGCCTGCCAGCATGCCTTGAAAATGAACAAGCGCGCATTCGGCGCTATGCCGACGATGCCCTCGCCGTTGTTGGCTACCGCGGCGATGACACCTGCCATTTCCGTGCCGTGCCGGTCGCGCCGAAACTGCATATCATCGGCATCAACGAAATTCACCGCCGCCGCGATGCTGCCGCGCAAATCCGGATGCTCGATGTCGACACCGGTATCGATGATGGCCACTTTGACGCCCTCACCTCGTGACCATGGGTGCGCGTCGGCGACATCCATCTGCTGGAAGCCGCGTTGCAAACCGACGTAGGGATCGTTGTAGCCCTCGGTGCGAGTGGCAAACGTCTGTAAGGGCTGCGTCAGCTTGACGCGCCGGTCTTTCGACAACGCCGTGAGCAGTGTATTGCGATCCACACCCGAGGGTATCTCCAACACCGCGCAATGAATATGCAATGGTTCAATGGGCCATGCATTCACTTCCCTCAACCCGTACTCTTTTTCCACCGCCCGCATCGATTGGAGTGCACGAGAGGTCGGACCATAGTCCGCAGCGGCATCGTAGCCGCGCGGCGTGCCGCCGGCCTGCGCAACGAAAGCCGCCGGCGCATTGTCAACCGCGACAATGATAAAACGGTCCGCTGATTCGGATACCTGATTGCCGAGGGCGCGCGAATCGATGCGCACCGGCGCGCTGCTGCAGGCGGCGGCCAATATCGTCACGACGGCCAGGAGCGAGCCTCGAATCATCGGGCATTGCCTGATTCAGGCTCCGGCGACGTTGCCTCCGCAAAGCGTACCGTGGAATGCTCACGCAACAGCGCCAAAGAAGAGCGCACCGTCAGGCTGGAGTTCGAGGCCAGCGAGTACACGCCCGCCTCCGTGGGCCCGGAAACAATCTTCAGCTGCGCCTCATCGAGTATTGATTGCAGTTGAACCAAAGTAATTGTCGGGGAGAACACGGCGCGAATCACTTCACCTTGGGGGCGGGGGGCCGCGCTGGTCACGGTGCGGTAATTCGCCTGGTTTCCCCGCGCTTCGAACTGCACCCATCGATCGGTCGCCAACAACCCGATCGCCACGGCCATGGCGGCAATCGACGCTGCGATCCACCCGCGCCACGGCGATTCGCTGCGCACCGGCTCGAGGGATGCGGTTTGCGCAGCGGCGCCTTGGGCCTGTACGGCATCGAGCCGTGCCTGCAACCGCTTGAGCGAGGCCACCGGCATGTAGTCGAGCGCCGGTAGTGCATCAATCCCTTCGAAGATTCTCTTATTCACGCCTAAGTCTTCGCGACAAGACGCACAAGCGACGACATGGGCATCCACCCTGTCGCGCTGATGGTCATCGAGAGTGTCGTTGACATACCAGGGAATGAGCGCCGAGACCTCCTGGTGCTCTGCGGAATTTTCGAACCGGCGGTTGTGGGTCATCCTATTCTCGCAGGCATTTCGGATGGTCCGCCGCCCAAGGTGGGCAGGTATTGACGTAATTTCTCCCGCGCATGAAACATCCGAGCTTTCACCGTGCCCACAGGACACTCGGTGATCACGGCGATTTCCTCCAATGAATGCCCCATGTGATAGGCAAGTTCCAATGTCAGGCGTTGCTCGATGGGCAGCCGGCGCAGGCCGTGCTTCAACCAATCACTCACTTCGGCATCAAACGTGGGGTCGACCGTTTGCTCGGGATAATCCTCGAGGCTATGCGCGACATTGTGGTTCTTTTGGCGCCGAAAGGACTTAAGCGCCGTTCGATAAGCAATCCCGATGATCCAGGTGGAAACCTGCGATGCATTGCGAAAATCCTTCGCGTTTTGCCAGACAACCATGAACGTATCGTTGATGATTTCTTCGACATTTTCGTAGCGGGGTGTGAAGCGCGACAAGAAGCGCGCCAGCCGCCGGTGGTAGCTCAGATACAGCTCTTCCAGGGCGCGACGATCCCCTGCCGCAACGGCCACCAACAGCGCGTTATCGCGCTCTTTGGGAGAGTTCTTGGCCAGCGCGGTCATCAGCGAAGTTCTCCTAAATTGAGCCATTGCCAATAAGTACCATGCACGCGCCAAAGAGTTGCAATGTAGGCATGGTTCTAGAACCGCCAAATCGCAGTTCCCGTCCACTGCCCGGTCGCTGCAGCATTGTAAAACAATGCCTTAGCTTCATGCGAGGTATTGACATAAGAGAACACCAACGCGACCGATCGATAGTCATAGGCGGCCCCGGCGCTCCAGTAGGCATAACCGCCTGATTCGGGCCCACCCAGAAAGCTGTAGCCCACGCCCGCCAGGACGGAAAATGCGCCGAAGAGTTGTCGTTGCAGGCTCACATCGGCCGATTTTTCGGCCACACTGACAAACTGGTGATAGGGCTCCCGAAGGAACCGGGGCGAGTTCGGCGAATAGCTCAGACTGAAGTGCAGCCAGTCCTGGTAAGCGAGGTCAAAATCCAGTTCGGCATAGTTGTAGTGCGAGCCCGCTTGATTCCAAGGGTAGACATACTCGCTGGCGAGAATCTTGCCGTGCCAGTCATCCGTGACGTTCCAGGCGTATCCGACAAACCCGCTGAGTTCGACATCCCGTGACTCAGTGGAATCGATCTGGGTATTGGATGCAAATGCGCCGGCCAGGAACCCGCTGGGATTCGAATAATGCAGATCCAGTTGCAGCGCGGCATGATCGCTGCTGCGCGACATGCCGCGTACGAAGTAGTCGCTCGTCAGAGTCACCGAACCGCCCCACTCATTGGCCGCGAGGGATTCGGTTGATACGAGGACAATACCGACAAGCAATGCCGCGGCATGCGCAACCAGACGCACTATTTCACAACCGCCACATCGTGCCTCGAGCACTGCATTTGAAAACCTCGGTTCCGTATCGCCGCACAGATTAAACCTTTCCGCATTGCTTGGGCACTTACCTCTCGAAACCGGGGCCTCATCTCCCAGTTGGGATCACCCATGAAAAAATGCGCTGCTGTCGACGGCTTGACAGGGATGCATTGCGCGGGCTTCTAATAGAGGCGCAGACAAAAGATTGCAGCGCGGATGGCGTCCCCGGACGATATTGAGTTGACATTCCTTGAGCGAAACTATGGCATCACGAATTTTCTTTTGGCCGCCGGCGTTGCGTACTGGCGTTGTCCTGGCTTTATTGAACATCGCGGCTTGCGCCGGCAATGGCAACGGGCTGGACGCGTATGGCCGCCCGTTGGGATCGGGGGGCTCAACGCCGCCGCTTTCGGCCGATTTTGCTTCCCTCCAGGCTAATATTTTCTCACCGATATGCGCCGCGGTCTGTCACACGGGCGGCGGTGCGCCCGAAGGTTTACGGCTCGATGCGGCCGATAGCTTCAATTTGCTGGTAGGCGTGCCCAGCACTGAGGTGCCCTCGCTGATGCGTGTGAAGCCGGGAGATCCGGACAATAGCTACATCATTCAGAAGCTGGAGGGTCACGCCGCAGTCGGTGCGCAAATGCCCCTCGGCGGTCCCTATTTGCCAGCCAGTACAATTGCCTTCATCCGGCAATGGATCACAGATGGCGCACAGGCTTCCGCCGCCGTCCCTGCCACTGTTCACGCCGCCGCCCCGCTGGCCATCACTTCCATCGTGCCCAATGCCGTCGAGCCGGTGAGCGAATCGCCGCCGCAAATTATGATTGCCTTCAATCATGATCTTGACGTGACGCAGATCGATAGCCGCTCCATGCACATCGAAAAGATGCAGCCGGGCGCATCGCCATTGGTGAGCGAAGTCGTACCCGCGCGCGCCACAGTTTCCGGCGCCAACCTTGGCGCGCTCATGGTATGGCCGACGCGGCCGCTCTCAAGCGGTCACTATCGCCTCGTGATCAACGCGGGTTCGCCGTCGCAATTCAGCGATATCGCAGGCCGCACGCTCGTCGTCGGCGCACCCAATGAACTCGGCGAGTCGGTGATTTCCACATTTGATGTTGAGGTTCTTCCATGATTCAGCGTTTGACACTCGCCGCGCTCCTGTTGGCGATCGTCGCCTTGTTGCGCGCAGTTCCCGCCGAAGCGGAACCCTATCTCGCCGTGATGACCGGCTACAAATGCAATGTATGCCACGTCAATCCGACCGGCGCCGGCATGCGCAACGACTTCGGCGTGACTTACGCGAAGGTGCTGTTGCCGGCGGAGACGGTCGACAATGTACTCGATTCCTGGACCGGAAAAATTACTGATCGGCTGCGAATCGGTGGCGACCTGCGAACCGATTGGAGCCGCGATACCGCCCCCAATTCGCCCAGCCAGCAAGCCTTTGCGCTCGAGCAACTTCGAGTCTATGCGGATTTGACCATCATTCCGGATCGGCTTGGGATCTACGTCGACGAACAAATAGCACCGAATGGCTCGATCAACGAAGAAGCCTACGTGCGCTATGGCAACACCACAGACGGCTTTTACCTGAAGGGCGGACAGTTTTATTTGCCTTTCGGCTGGAGACTGCAGGATCAAACCGCATTCGTGCGCGAGGTGACGGGCATCAGCATGGTGACTCCCGACAAAGGCATTGAGTTGGGATACGAGCACGCCGCCTGGTCGGCGCAATTTGACGTGACCAACGGTGCGGCCAACGCGGCAACCGGGTCGGGTTACCAAGTAACCAGCCAGGTGGTTTACACCAAGGCTATCTGGCGCTTAGGCCTTGCGGGCGCATCCACCCAGTCGAGCCTTGGGGACCGCCGACTCGGCGGCCTGTTCGCGGGATTGAAAACCGGTCCGATCGCGTGGCTCGCGGAAGGGGACGTGGTGCATGACGATAGCTTTCCGGGGGGACGCACGCTCAGAGCCGGGCTTTTAGAGGGGGACTGGCGAGTTCTGAAGGGCCATAACTTGAAATTGACGGCGGAGTATTCCGATCCCGATCACGCCGTACGCAATAACCAGCAGACGCGATATAGCTTTGTGTACGAATACACGCCGCTGCCATTCATGCAGCTGCGGGCCGGCTATCGGCACTATTTCGGCATACCCCAGAACAACTCGCAGAATCAACAGCTGACATTCTTGGAGCTTCACGGCTACTTCTAGTGATGACCACGCCAACCAGCGATCGCGAGGCTATCGCGATCGCTGTTGGGATTCGGCAGCGCCCGCGAGCGCCCTGCCTTAAGTTACAACCGACCGGTGACGACCAACACCAGCAGCACAATGAGAATCAAACCCAGGCCGCCGCTCGGGTAATAACCCCAGCCGGTGCTATACGGCCACGCTGGGAGCGCGCCAATCAGGAGCAGAACCAAAAGTATCAGCAGGATTGTACCTATCGACATTATTGTCTCCCCTAGCGAACGATGAGCCGACTTTAATAGCGATTATTTTGCCGAGCAGTCGGGGCTTCGCGTTACCCTATGTAGGGCCCGTCCTACCCACGGAGGTTCCCATGAACGAGATCAGACGCAGTCAAGAACGCGGATTTGCCGACCACGGGTGGCTCAAGTCCTTTCATACGTTTTCTTTTGCCGACTATTTCGATCCTGAACACGTCGAGTTCGGTCCCTTGCGCGTGATCAATGAAGATCGCGTGCAGGCCGGCGCGGGTTTCGGCACCCATGGTCATCGAGACATGGAAATCATCAGCTATGTGCTGTCGGGAGAGCTGGCACACAAGGACTCCATGGGCAATGGATCCACGATCAAACCCGGTGACGTGCAGCGGATGAGCGCCGGAACGGGTGTGCGGCATAGCGAGTTCAATCCGTCGCAGACCGAGGGCACGCACTTCCTACAGATCTGGATTCAACCGGATAAGCTGAATCTTGAACCGAGCTACGAGGAGAAGCGATTTGCAACTCAGGACAAGCGCGGCCGATTACGGCTGATCGTCTCACCCGATCGTGCCGATGGGTCGCTGTTGATCCATCAAGATGCACGTATCTACGCAGGGTTGTTCAATGGCGCTGAACAGTCAGTTCTGGAGGTGCAAGGCGGCCGGCGCATTTATGTGCATGTGGCGCGCGGTGCATTGCTGGCCAATGGAGTGGCGCTCGAGGCTGGGGACGCGCTCAAGGTGACCGACGGCACGCAGCTCCGCCTTGAGCGGGGCACAGACGCCGAAGTGCTGGTGTTCGACTTGCCGGGCGGAATACTCCAGACAGGCTCCTAGGAACTGGGATTCTTTCGCGACCAATACCAGTACAGCGGAAGGCCCGCGAACAATACTGCCACGCCCTGCAGCGCTTCGTGAGGCGCTGCGATAAACGTATTGATCAGAAGCGCTGCTGTCACCAAGAGGAAAATGATGGGCACGACTGGATAGCCTAATGCTCGGTACGGCCGAGGAGCATCGGGCATCGTCCTTCTGAAAACGAACAGCGACCCGGTACTCAAGCCGTAGAAAAGCCACGAGGCGAATACCACCGAGTCGGTCAGCGTGTCGTACGAGCCCGACAGGGCGAGCACGCTGCCCCACGCGGCCTGTGCAACGATGGCCCGGGCGGGAACGTTCGAGCGCGGCGACAGGTGCGCCAGTGCCCGAAAGAACAATCCGTCGCGTGCCATCGCGTAAGGTACGCGCGAATTCGCGAGCACGCTCGAGTGCAGCGAGCCGAATGATGAAATCATGAGCGCGACTGCCGTCATGGACACCGCGACAGGCCCCAAGAAGCGCTTCAATACTTCGGTCGCGACCGAGGAACTCGTGGGCACGCTCGCGATCTCGAGCGGCGTCAGGGCGTAGTAATAGGCAACATTGACGAACAAGTAAAGTGACGCGACCACGAGCATGCCGCCGACGAATGCGCGCGGCAGATTGCGTTGGGGGTTGCGGATTTCTCCCGAGAGCGGAGCGACGTTACTCCACCCATCGTAGGCCCACAACGCACCCAGCATGGCGGCGCCGAATCCCGCAATCCCGCCGCGGGCACTGGCTGCGACCCCCTCGCACGTGCCCTCCAGCCCGGATCCTGCCAAATGATTCCAATTGCCCGGAGCGAAGACGAACGCGCTGATGCCGACGCAAAGAATCAATACGACCTTTGCGATGGTCAATGCCAGAGCGGTACGCCCGCCGGACGTCACGGAGGCGCAATTGATCAGCGCCACCGTCCAAATGGTGGCCAGCGCAATGAGTGTCAAACCGCTGACACTTAGGTGATGGCCAAAAATGCCCGCCTCGAGCTGCCAATGCTCTATCGTCCCGCCGGCAGCCACATTCATGAATATGGCCAGACCCACCGCCAGTGCGGCTTGCGATCCGGCTTTCGCAACGGCGAAAGTCATCCAGCCATACAGAAATCCCACCGCCTTGCCGTAGGCACGCCGCAGGTAGACGTAGTCTCCGCCCGCCTCCGGCATCATCGCGGCAATCTCCGAATAGGAGAAGGTGCCGGCGAGGGACAACAATCCTGCCGCCAGCCATACCAACAGAACGGTCTTGGCGCTGCCGACATTGCAGGTCATGACTCGGGTCTTGAGAAAAACACCCGTGCCGATCATGTTGGCGACATTGACAGCAATCGCGCCCCAAGCGCCGACGCCACGCGTCAACTCGCTTCTCGCCACGGTCGCCGAAGTTTCGTTCCCCATGGGTGTAGTAGTATCGGGTAAATGAGAGGAGATTTTTCGCAAATCTGGCCATTTTTGATCGCGGCGCTGATGATGTTCGTCATCTACCGCCGCTTCCGGCGCAACTTCGGTCAGCAGCCACTGCGGCCCGTGCGCATGCAGGTGCGCATCGTGTTGCTGTTGATCGTCGGTTGTTTGCTGCTGCCGTCCGCATTTCGTTCGATCGCGTTGCTGTCGGCAGCGCTGGCCGGCGTTGCCGCCGGCGTCGCCCTTGCGCTATGGGGGGCGGCCCGCACACGCTTCCTGACGATCGACCACCAACGCTACTACGTGCCGCACACATACACGGGAGTCGCGGTTTCGTTGTTGCTTCTCGGCCGGCTCACCTACCGGTTGTTGCAGGTGTATGGCGCCAGCCACGCGATCGGAGCGGCGGATCTTGACTCATCAGACCAGGCATTTGCGCCGGCCGGCATGCTGCGAAGTCCTCTGACTGTCGGCCTGTTTTTCGTGTTGATGGGATACTACGTTTGCTACTACAGCGTGGTGCTGTGGAAAGCCAAACGAGTCACTGCGGAAGTAATCAGCCCCGGCCCGACGCTTCCGCCAGGTGAATTGGAAAAACGCGCCTGAGCACGCGCCGCCTTACCTAAGGGTGATGAGCACCGCGTAGGTGATGAGCAGAAATGTGATCATCAAGGCGTTGTTGCCCCATCGGGATACGATTTCGATCATGACAGGTTCTCCACATTAATCGCGGCGCAACTTTACATTTTCCGGGCCAAAGAATGCTTGTCGCAGGTCTCAGAACCAAAGTGATTGCGGGGATTTTGTTGTGTTATGTCCTGACGACTTGCACCGTAATTGAGCGCAATTTCTTCGCAGTGTTTTGTGGGTCTTGAACTCGTCCCCGGACCGGGCCACTGGACGGCAGGGAAGGACGGTGGCGGCAGGAATCAGCCTTGTTGTGCTACGCTTCTGGGGTTATGAACATACTTTTGGTAGAAGACAGCGACGAAGTGAGTTGCATAACGGTCGAATATCTGCATGAGCTGGGGCATCAGGTTGTTGCGGTCCCAGAGGCTGAGAAAGCGATCATGCAGCTCAAAGATGGACGATTCGACGCGGTCATGACGGACATTCGCTTGCCCGGCATGTCGGGCATCGAGCTTGCACGGATGCTGGTCAAGGACTATCCCAGCCTTCCGGTCGTGATCTCCTCCGGGTACGGCGCCCTCAACGTCGAATTTTTACTGGGCGAGAAAATGCGCACCGTTCTGATGCTGCCCAAACCCTACGACTTACCTGCCCTCGAACGCACTCTCGCGGAAGCTGCTGCGATTGGGAATGGGGTTTAGCCGCACCGACGACTGGCATTCGTGACAACAGTCCGGTGACGTGCGCAGCGTCTCACTGAGCAGGTCCGTCAATTCGTGCTCATTGTTGTCGAACACCTCGACATAGGGTTTATGCTTGCGAACGAGTTCGATGGCCAGGGCAAATGCGCTGGCCGGATCGACGTCCTCATCGAAATACAGTTGTCGGTGAACAGGACACGCTTTTAGGACCTGAGTCTGGAGGGCAATTCCAATGGCAATCGCCTGTTTCTTTTCCATTGCACTCATCCTCTGCGGACCGTGGTTCTGACGACCGTGGTTCTGCCCATCCGATACTCCTTGGGTGGAATACACCCGATGACCACCAACGCGCGGCGCCATGCTGCAGCTTGTGGCGCGGGCTCAGGGGGATCATGGGGAGCTAGTGGCGGAGTTTCAGGACTCGGCGGGGTCGGAATATTCTCGCTACGCATCAGTTGCCTCCTAGTGCACCGCAGATAGCGAATTGTGGGATAGCCGCATTGCAGCAGCGATCGGCGGAACGCGACGAACTCTGTAGGAATTCTCGACCTCCCTTGTCAGATCGGGATATGGCTGTGGTGGGTTGCCGCAGCCGCACCGGCCTATCCTTAAGAGACGTTTAAATGGCCAGATAAGGCCAGCTATTTTCCGTGCCGATATCATCGAGCGCGACCGCGTTCATCTCAGCGCCCACAACCGCACGAATCGGCTTCGCAATTGTTCCCAACTCTCGTTGAACACCCGCATCGAGCTCCGCCGCGAGGCGGCGCAGTCGAAGTTGCGCCCGCCCCAGTGCATCGCTCAGATCGGGCAACCAAGTCAGTGCGCGCGCGTCGCCTACTTCGCGTGCGACGCATTGCAACTCGAGCGCGTATACGCTGAAGGAGCGGCTCTGACGTCGTGCGATAAACGCAGCCAGCGAAGCGATTGCCCGATTGGCCCATGCACGCATCTGGCCGGGCCCCTGCTGATAGCTCAAATACGGATGTGCCCGCAGCGTGCCCGAGGCAATTCGCGCGATGTTCCAACAAAGGACCGCGCACTCGCCAAAGACCGCATCGTCGCGGGAGTTTGATCTCAAGGCTTTGGACAATGCCCGTGCCCGCAACGCTACATTCCGCAATTTCCGGAGGCGCACCACTTCGGCGTCGATCACTATATTTCCCCTTCCCTAGCCCCTTCAAAACTCCGGCTCGGCACCGGAGCATCCCGTTCATCGGGGCGGTGTGTGCATTCTCAAGCCAATCATAGGCGAATTCTGTAGGACGGCATCGCATCAAAGTGCAGGCAGGGGCCCGGCTTACGAGTTAATGTCAAATTGCCCGGGCCTTCGCGCAGCTTATAGTCAAGTTATAGTGTCGTCCCATGACACCGGCGAGGCCGCTTCTCAGCTTTTGGATGTGCGTGGCGCTGGTGGTTGGCAATTCGATCGGCTCGGGCGTGTTTTTGCTGCCTGCGTCGCTCGCTCCATTTGGGCTCAACAGTGTGGTCGCTTGGGGATTCACGGCCAGCGGTGCCATCCTGCTGGCCATCGTTTTCGCGCGTTTGAGCCGAGCCTACCCCGAAGCCGGTGGTCCCTACGCCTATGTTCGATTGGCTTTCGGGCCGCTCACGGCGTTCATCGTGGCCTGGGGCTATTGGATTTCGATTTGGGTGGGAAACGTCACCATCGCCACCGGCGCAGTCAGTAATCTTTCCCCGCTGCTGCCGTGGATCGCCGAGAAGCCGGGGGCATCCGCCGCTGTGACCCTGTTTCTTCTATGGATGCTTACCTTCGTGAATTGGTACGGAATAAAAGCCTCAGGCTGGGTGCAAAGCATCACCACGGTACTGAAGATTTTGCCGTTGATCGGGGTTGCCGTCTTGGGATTATTCTCACTGCGCTCGAGCGACGTTGCGGCAGCTACCAGCATTCCACTGTCCCTGAGCGGCATCACCTCGGCAGCCACCCTGACGCTATGGGCGCTATTGGGATTGGAATCCGCGTCCATCCCCGCGGACAAGGTTGCAAATCCGGCGCGCACCATTCCCATTGCCACCCTTTTAGGTACGGTGGTGACTGCGCTGATCTGTGCGCTTGCCTGCACCACCGTGTTGCTGCTGGTACCCCCGGCCACGCTTGCCAGGTCGAACGCACCATTCGTGGACTTGGCGACGCAATTCTGGGGCGGCGGTGCCGGCAAGCTGCTGGCCATCTTCGCTTCAATCAGCAGCTTCGGCGCTCTCAACGGCTGGATCCTCCTGCAAGGTGAGCTGCCGCGCGCCATGGCGCAGCGTGGGGAGTTTCCGCGCATCTTTGCGCGCGAGTCTGCGCGGCGCACGCCGGGTTTTGCGCTGTGCTTCGGCAGCGTCCTGGTCACTTTGCTGATTTTGGCGAACTATGAAGAATCCATGGCGAGTATCTTTACCTTCACGCTTTTGCTGTCCACGACGGCCTGCTTGGTGATGTACGCCTTGTGCTCCGCGGCCCTGCTGCGGCTGCAGTGGATCGGACAACTGGGGTCGGCCCGCATGGGTTCGGTCCCGCTGGCCATTGTCGGGATCTTGGCGACCGCCTATTCTCTCTGGGCGATTATCGGCGCCGGGCCGAAGCCCGTGGCCTGGGGCGCGGTGCTTCTAGGCCTGGGCGTCCCCCTGTATTTCTGGTTTACACGGAGCTCGCGCTAGTCCCATGTGGCGTTCTTTCATAGCGGTTGCGGTAGGGGGTGCACTCGGCTGCCTCTTTCGTTGGTACCTCGCCATATTCTTGAATCGGTATTTTCCCGATATACCGCCGGGCACTCTGGCGGCGAATCTCATCGGCTGCTACGTGATTGGAGTCGCCATCGCTTTCTTCACCACCTACCCCACATTTGCCCCTGAGTGGCGGCTGTTCATCACCACGGGTTTTTGCGGCGGCCTCACCACCTTCTCGACGTTCTCAGCGGAGGTGGTGATACTGCTGCAATCGGGCCGGTCCATCTTGGCGTTGGGCGCCGTGGGAGTTCACTTGGCAGGTTCGCTGCTGATGACCTTCGCCGGCATCGCAACGGTGACCTGGCTCAAAGGCTAGCGCACGTATACCACACAATCTAGATTGTGCGCATAAATAATTGATTATTATATTGTTTTGACTTTTGAAAAGACAGCATTTGGGCGCGCCGCCTCCAGCGCCACCGCCCTATTTTTGAGGCGTCACGATACACCACACCACGAATAGCAGATAAACCGCCGCACCGATGCCAACGTACAGATGGTTCATAAAGCTCCAGCAGAAATTCCTGAGCATTCGCGCGAAGCGGCGATACTGGACCACGCGGCAGATTCGAATCTGTCAGAAAATCTCGACAGATTAAGTAAGATAGCGAAAAAAGTGTGCCCGGCGGCGACAGTCAGTGGCGACAGTCAGTGGCGGAGCGCTAGGAGCCACGCGAGCCCAATCAGAAGTACGGCACAGACGCCGGCGAAGATCTGCAGGCGCGCTCCACCCTTCTTAGGGAAACCCACCTGCGCATAAACCCAGCCCACGCCGGTTCCGAGGATGAATCCGAGCACGTGCCCCAGGACATCGACGTGCGCACTTCCCGCGCCAAGCAAGGTCAACAGGCAAATCCCGGCGATCAGGGGTGCCCAGCGATACCACAGACGCTCACGCAGCGTCAGGCGTTCGCGCCATGCCATACCCGCCAGCAGCCCCAGTGCCGCAAACACTGCGGTGGAGGCGCCCACCGCGCGATGTGTGACCGGCGCAATGAGAATTTCGAGATAGTTAGCCAGCGCTGCCGCGGCCAGGATGCTCGCCCATGCCACGCCAGGTCCCAGCAATCTACCGGCGCCGATTCCTGCGAGCATCCCAAACAGCACGTTGCCCAGCAAGTGCTCTTGGTCCAGGTGCAGCGTGAGTGCCGTGACTGCCCGCCACCATTCCCTTGGGGCAGCCGCATCGAGATTGCCTAGCGACAACCAGTCGGCACCGAACGAACCATTACCCGCACAATAGGCCGTGAGCAATAGAATCAGCACATAGACGATGGCGCCGAGCGAGGCGCCCGGGCGCGCAGGAATGGCGGCAGGCACGCTGCGCGGCACACCGCGTTCAGCGCAATAGCGGCTGATTTCGTCGTATGCCTGGCCGAGCAGGGTCGCCGGCACAATCAGCGTCCACGTCCGCTCGTTCTTGCTGGTTTCATGCTCGATGCCCTTGGCCTCGAGCACCAGGCTGAATTCATGGCAAAGCGATTTTGTGCCGCGAAAGACCACGGCAAACGCCGGGGCAAGTTCGGGATTTTCCATCCTGCCCCTATGGGGGCGGAGTTTGAAAAGACAGCCCTCTCCATCCATACCGAAGAGCATTGATGCGACTGCCGTCCGGAGCCAATTCGGCAATGCACGCGGTGACCAGGCCGCCCAACCGTTCGTAAAAACGACGCGCCTGAACGTTTTGCTCATACACCCAAAGATGCAACACCGGATGCAGCCCACGCCGGTGGATTTCATTCGCCACCGCAGACATGAGCTGACGGCCCAGGCCCTGGCCTTTGAAGCCGGGAGCGACGTGTAAATTGTCCAGCAACGTTCCCCACACCTGATCGACGTCGAGAAATGCGCAAGCGAATCCTTGGATTTCCCCGAGCTCTTCACTCAATACAATCAACTGATCCTCGCGATGGATTTCGCAGAACCGGCTGCTCCACAGTTCGCGGCGATTCGCCACCACCGCCCCGTCCAGGAAGTCGTCGCGAAGGATGCCGCGGTAGGCTGTGCGCCAGCTGTCCGCGTGGAGCCGAACTATGGCGGGCTCGTCAGCCGCCCGAGCGCGTCGCAGCGTCACGCCGAGGTGCCTAGCTGATGTGCGCGCCGCATGCGGCGGCACGCCCCAGTAGAAGCGCGCGTTCGCGGGCGTTCTGCGCGAGCGCCGCGGCGCGGGCGAACTCCGTGCGCGCTTCCTCGAAGCGGCCGAGCTTCTCCAGCAAATCGCCGCGCACGCTCGGCAGGAGATGGTAGTTGCCAAGCCGCGAATCGCCGACCAAGGTATCGACGATCTCCAGAGCCCCGGCCGGGCCAAAGGCCATGGATATGGCTACCGCTCGATTCAGATCCACGATAGGGGAAGGTGCGAGCTGCGCCAGCGCGTCGTACAGCGCCACGATTCGCGCCCAGTCTGTCTCCGGGGCCGTGCGGGCTCGAGCATGGCACGCTGCCACCGCGGCCTGCAGAGCGTAGGGCCCCAGCGCGCCGCCCAGTCCTTCCGCGCGCTCCAGAGCCGCAAGCCCGCGCCGGATCAACAACTGATTCCATCGGGCTCGGTCTTGAGCCAGCAATAGAACCGGCTCACCAGAGGGGCCGATGCGCGCGGACGCCCGCGATGCCTGGATCTCCATGAGAGCGACCAAGCCGTGCACCTCCGGCTCCTGGGGAGCGAGTTCGGCCAGGATTCGTCCCAGACGCAGCGCCTCCTCGCACAGGGACGGCCGCATCCACTCGGCGCCCGCGGTTGCGGCATAGCCCTCGTTAAAAATCAGATAGATTACTTCGAGCACGGAAGCCAATCGGATGGCCAGCTGCTCCTTGCGCGGCAATTCAAAAGGCACATGCGCCTCGGTGAGCGCTCGTTTGGCGCGCACGATTCGTTGTCCGATGGTCGGCTCGGGCAGCAAGAACGCGCGGGCGATTTCTGCGGTGGCCAAGCCGCCCAGCAAACGCAGCGTGAGCGCTACCCGGGCTTCGGTCGAGAGCACCGGGTGACATGCGATGAATATGAGTCGCAGCAGATCGTCTCCGACATCATCGTCGGGTGCCCCCGCGGCGCCTTCGCTCAAGAGTTCGGCCTCCTGCGCGATGATCGGATGCTTACGCTGCAGCAGCTTGAAGCGCCGAAGTTGATCAAGCGCACGGTTTTTGGCGGTGGTCATCAGCCAGGCTCCAGGGTTGTCGGGGACGCCGGACTTTGGCCATTGCTCGAGCGCGGCCACCAGGGCATCTTGCGCCAGTTCCTCGGCAAGCCCGACGTCGCGCAGCATTCTGGTGAGTTTCGCAATGATTTTGGCCGATTCGATTCGCCACACCGTCTCGACGCTGCGCTGAATGCCGGAGTCAGCCATGGTCAACGCACCGCCGTCCTTTGCTTCATTCGAAGCACGCCCCGAGTTCACGAACTTCGATCGTCGCGAAATTCGCCACCGGACACTCGGCGGCGATCGCGATCGCCTGCTCGCGCGTCTCGCACGTCAGCAAAAAGATTCCACCGACCATTTCCTTCGCTTCTGCGAACGGACCGTCGAGCACCATCGTTGCCTCGCCGCGCACCTGCACGCGCGCGGCGAGCTCGTCGCCCTTCAATGATTGGCTCATCGTCAGAAGACCGCGGGCCTTCAGCTTCTCGCTGAATTTGACCATGCTGTCGTACAATGCGCGGCCTTCCGATTCCGTCCGGGTCTGACGTTGCCGCGCAGGCTCCACGATCAATAGCATGTAGCTCATGCTCGAGTCGTCTTCAGCGTCTCGTTTTGCGCCGGCTCGACAGCGAAGTCTTCCAGCTCAAACACCGGGCGAATCTCGATTTCCGAATCTACCGGCATGGGATTCGGGCAGCGCTTCACCCACTCGACGGCTTCATCGATCGATCTTACCTGCCAGAGCCAGAAGCCCGCGACGAGTTCCTTGGTCTCGGTAAACGGTCCATCGATCACGGTTCGATCGCGGCCCGAGAACTTCACGCGCTTTCCTTGGACGCTCGGGCGCAGCCCCTCGCCCGCGAGCATGATGCCCGCCTTCACCAGTTCCTCGTTGAACTTGCCCATTTCAGCCAAGAGAGCCTGAGTCGGCATGACTCCCTGCTCGCTGGCTTTGGTCGCTTTCACCATCACCATGACTTTCATCGCTTCCTCCTCAATCCAGCCTGTTACCGTTTCCCGGCGAACCGGCTGCACCGCCGGGCACCGCTGTTCGCGTTTGTCTTACCTAATGACGAGCAAGAACGCCTGATTTCGACATGGGCCCAAAGATAATTTTCGCGGCGCCGCGATTGGCAGGTGTGTCGTTATCAGCCATCGCCATTCGTCTTATAGACAAAGCATCGCAGCTGGTGTGCCGCAGGAGACGGAAATTGAGCACTTTACTCACAAAGATCATCGCCGGCGGACGCGCCATTGGCCCGTACGCTGCGCTCGAGTTGTTGATGCCGGGTGGCTCTTTGCTTGCGCTCCTTCTCTGGATATATCGCAACCATCAAAACCGGCCGTGGACGGCAAATCCGGCCTCCGCGCCCCCGCAAGCGCAACTTCAATGGACGCCGGAAAACTGCCATATAATTGGCTCCAGAACCGCGATATCATAGGCGGTTGAGGCTGTTTCCAAAGTACCCGCGCTTGCGCGCAGCGCGCCACCCCGTGTACTTTGTATGGCAAAGTTACTCGTCGCCATAGTGGCGCGAGCGGGTTCCCAACTGCAAGGGGTGCATTCCTGGTTATCAATTTGTGGGATTGGTTCGTCGAATTCGGTTATGCCATCGCCCTGGCCGCGATGTTTTACAGCGTGATCGCTGCGTTCGCCATGCGCAAGGCCATTTCAGCCACCAGCGCTCCCGCCCTGCGATTGCCCCCCGTCACGGTCCTGAAGCCCCTGTGCGGCGCGGAGCCGGACACCTATGACTGTCTGCGTTCGTTTTGCGTGCAGGACTTTCCTGATTACCAAGTGGTGTTCGGCGTCTGCGATGCAAACGATCCTGTGATTCCCGTCGTGCAGCGGCTGCAGCGTGAATATCCGCAGCGCGATTTGTGTTTGGTAGTCGACCGGCGTTTGCACGGCAGCAATCGCAAGGTCAGCAATCTCATGAATATGATGGCCGTCGCGAGCCATGACTACTTGGTGCTCTCGGACAGCGACGTTCGAGTCGAGTCAGACTACCTCGGGCGCATCATCGCACCGCTGGCCGATGACCAAGTGGGCATCGTAACGTGCAGTTATCGCGGTGTCGCGCGTGCCGGTATCTGGTCGGTTTTGGGATCGATGTTCATCAATCAATGGTTCATGCCGTCGGTTCGCGTCGCCGCGATGTTGGGATCCAGATCCTTTGCGTTTGGTGCCAGCATCGCGATACGGCGCGAGGTGCTGAACAGAATCGGCGGATTTTCCGCCATTGCCGGTCAGCTCGCCGACGATTATCGACTGGGGGAACTGACGCGCCGCTTGGGGCTTAACACCGTGTTGTCGGATGTCGAAGTCGAGACCATGGTCGGTGAACAGAGTGCCCTGGAGTTGGTCGCCCATGAGTTGCGCTGGCGCAGAACGATCCGCATCCTCTCGCCTTCAGGCTATGGATTTTCCTTCATCACATTTGGACTGCCGGTAACGGCAGTACAGATTGCCGTCACCGGCGGCGCCGCGACGGCTTTCCTCATCTTTGCGATTACGGTGCTGGCAAATGTCAGCCTGCACTTGCGAACCGACCGCAGCCGCTTCCGTCGCGCCAAGTTGCTTCTCGTGCCGTTTAGAGACCTGCTGCATTTCGCCCTCTGGGGCTGGAGCTTCGCCACGCGCCGAGTGCAATGGCGGAGTGTGCTCTATCGTGTGACCGAAGACGGATCAGTTCAGCCTGTCGTGAGAACCTGACAGCGGCGCGAATCTCGCCATGTGTAGGAGCCTGTCTGAGTATTCCCCGTGGCCGCGAGCGA
>JALYIH010000116.1 GCA_030775865.1 Pseudomonadota bacterium
AGGCATGACCGACAAGGTACGCGCAGCGATCGAGTCGGACGGCGATCGCTTGATCGATCTGCACCTCTGGCGTTTGGGCCCGGGACACTTGGGCGCCGTCGTGTCGGTCCTCACCAGCAAGCCCCGCGACTGTGAGTACTACCGGGCACGCCTCAAGAACTATAAATCGCTGTCACATGTGACCGTTGAGGTAACGAACACCGGGGCGTGAGCCGCGGCAAACTGTGGCGGCGTATTCTTTGGAGTTACTGAATGATCATTCCGTTTGCGGAGATGTCCGCGCGCGCAGCCGATGCGCTCCGGGCCGGCTACATCAAACTTGCACTGGCGGCTACGGCACTATTGACGCCGTTGACCATTGTCGCGGCCGCGTCCGAGGAACCCGTTGCGGAGTCATTTGCCGTCCACGGGCAATTCACCTATGTGGAACAGGAGACGTCGGGCTTCAACGCACCTTACGCCGGGACGAATAGTCTGTCGCCCAACCGCGGCGCCGAGACCACCGATGCCACCCTGTTCCTGGGCGCACGCCTTTGGCCGGGCGCCGAGGGCTGGATCAACGGCGAAATCGATCAGGGCTTCGGCCTCGCCGACACCCTGGGTGTTGCGGGTTTCCCCAGCGGCGAAGCCTACAAGGTCGGCAAGAATCAGCCCTATCTGCGCCTGCCGCGCTTATTCGTCCGCCAGACTTTGAATCTGGACGATACGCGACAATCAGTCGACGCGGGAGCCAACCAATTGGGCGGCTCCCGGAGCACGAACCGGGTGGTCATCACGGTCGGCAAATTCAGCGTCCCGGACCTCTTTGATACGAATCAATATGCCCACGATCAGCGCGGCGACTTTCTGAATTGGGCGGCCCTCGATGCCGGCACTTTCGATTATGCGGCGGATTCTTGGGGCTACACCGTGGGTGCTGCAGTCGAGTGGTACCAGGGATACTGGACGCTGCGCGGCGGCTTGTTCGATTTGTCCACCATACCGAACAGCGCGCATCTCGACCCGGGCTTTCATGAGTTTCAGGCTATCCTAGAGCTCGAGAAGCGCCATGAAATCGCCGCGCTCCCCGGACGGGTGGCGCTCACTTTCTTCGACAGCCGCGGTCACATGGGGTTGCTCAATGATGCGGTGGACCTTGCCGAGAGCACCGGAGCGCCGGTGGACATCGCCGCGGTTCGCAGATACCGCGGCCGCGCCGGGGCGAGCATCAGCCTGGAGCAGCAATTGGCGGCTGATCTCGGCCTGTTCGCGCGTCTCGGAAAAGCCGGGGGCAATGTGGAGACATATGAATTCACGGACATCGACCGGACCGTGTCCGCGGGACTGTCGCTGCAGGGAACCCGATGGAATCGCCCCGGCGACACTCTCGGCCTCGCCGCCATCGACAACGGCATATCCGCCGCACGCGAACGCTTCTTGGACGCCGGCGGGCTCGGCATTCTGGTCGGCGACGGGCAACTGAAGCGTCCGGGTCCCGAGCAGATCATCGAGACCTATTATTCGGTCTCGATACTGAGCTCCGCACACCTGAGCTTCGATTATCAGCGGATCGAGCATCCCGCTTACAATCGGGACCGCGGACCGGTGTCGGTCGTCGCGGTGCGGCTGCACGCGCAATTTTAGTTCCTCCGGCGCAGAGCGCTTGGCTCATGCGGCGCAGAGCGCTCGGCTCATGCGGGATCGCTTGCCGGTACGCCGCGCGCTCAGTACCATGATTTGCAACTCTTTGCAGGAGGCGCATTGCAGTTGCGAATCACGTTCGCGAATAACATCAACCTGAGCTTCGTGAAAAGGAGATTGCCGTGGGACTAAGTGCAGAATTCAAAGAATTTGCAATGAAGGGCAATGTGGTCGATTTGGCGGTTGGCGTGATCATCGGCGCAGCCTTCGGGAAAATCGTCTCATCGATGGTGGGCGATGTTTTCATTCCCGCCCTCGGCAAGTTCATAGGCGGCATCAATTTCTCGGACTTGGCAATCAGACTCGGCAAGGACCCCACGGGCAAAGAAGTGCTGATCAGATACGGCTCCTTCGTGCAGACCATATTTGATTTCATCATCATCGCATTGGTAC
>JALYIH010000117.1 GCA_030775865.1 Pseudomonadota bacterium
AGTGATGCCGAGAACATGCTGCTCGAGCTGTCGGGCCGTACGCATCAGGTGTTGACCGCTGTCGCGGTCCGCTCCACGGCCGGCAATGAGGTCAAAATCAGTGCAAGTTGGGTTACTTTTCGCGCTGTCGATGCCGCCGAAGCAGCTGCTTACTGGAATACCGGGGAGCCGCGCGACAAGGCGGGCGGCTATGCGATCCAGGGTTATGCAGCCATTTTCATAGCGGATTTGAAGGGCAGCTATTCCGGCGTCATGGGACTGCCGTTGTTCGAGACCGCCGCTTTGCTGAACGCGGCCGGGGTAGCCATCTGGCCGCGCGGCGCCCCCACGCCATGAGCACCGAGATCCTGATCAATGCCAGCACTCACGAAGCGCGCGCGGCCGTCGTCGAAAACGGCGTGCTGCAGGAGGTGTTTCTGGAGCGTGCCAGCCGCCGCGGACTGATCAGCAACATCTATAAAGGCCGCGTTTCCCGGGTGTTGCCGGGCATGCAAGCCGCATTTATCGATATCGGTTTGGAACGCACGGCATTCCTCCACGCCTCCGACATATTCGATCCCCGGCATGCGGATACCGGGATCGAGCCGCCGCACACCGAAAATATTCGCTCGCTGGTCGCCGAAGGCAACGAAATTCTGGTCCAGGTCGTCAAAGATCCCTTGGGGACCAAGGGTGCCCGGCTGACGACCTACATCACGCTGCCTTCTCGATACCTGGTTTTCATGCCGAAGGGCCGGGGAGTTGGCGTGTCGGCGCGCATCGAGGATGAAACTGAACGCGAGCGCCTCCGGGCTGTGGTGGACACGGCCATCGGACCGCAAGACAACGGCGGATTCATCGTGCGCACCGCGGCGGAGGATTCTGCGCCGGAGGCCCTGCGCGCCGACATGATTTACCTGCGCAAACTGTGGGAGTTTGTCCGTCAGAAGGGTTTGCGCACCCAACCCGGCAACTTGGTTCATGCGGACTTGTCCCTGCATTTGCGCGTGCTTCGCGATTTGATGCGTCCGGATGTGGACAAGGTATTGATCGATCAACCCAGTGCGCATCGGGAGATGCAGGAGTTCGCCGCCGCGTTCATGCCGGAGGCGCAGCCGCACATCGATTTATATGGTGATCCCCGGCCCCTGTTCGAATTGCATCACGTCGAAGAGGAAATCCAAAAAGCCCTGGATCGGAAGGTGTCATTGAAGTCCGGGGGCCACTTGATCATCGATCAAACCGAAGCCATGACGACGATCGACGTCAACACCGGCGCCTTTGTCGGTCATCGAAACCTCGAGGAAACCATATTTCGCACCAATCTCGAGGCGGCGGTGACCATCGCGCGGCAACTGCGTCTGCGCAACCTGGGCGGCATCATCATCATAGATTTTATCGACATGGAGGAGCCTGAGCACCGGCGGCAAGTCATCCAAGCGCTGGAACGTGCGTTGAATGAGGATCACGTCAAAACCAACATCTCCTCGGTGTCGCCGTTGGGCTTGGTGGAAATGACGCGTAAACGCACGCGCGAGAGCCTGGAGCATCTGCTGTGCCATTCTTGTCCTACTTGCGAAGGCCGGGGATTTGTCAAAACGGTGGAAACGGTTTGCTACGAGATATTTCGTGAGATTGTCCGGCAATCGCGCCAGTTCGAGTGCCGGCAATTGATGGTACTCGCCCATCAGGACGTCATCGAGCGTCTGCTCGACGAAGAGTCCTCAGCCTTGGGCGAACTGGAACTGTCGACGGGCAAACCCATACGCCTGCAGACCGAGACCCTCTATACCGTCGACCAATACGACGTCGTGCTGATGTAATGACAATCCGCAAGGTCGGCAAGGTCTTGAGTTTGTGTTTCGCGGGACTCTTGGTTCTGGTGCTGCTGTTGATGTTGGCGCTGAAGTTGGCGCTCGATCGGGCGCCGAGCTACCAGGCGCAAATCAAGGAATGGGTTCACGCGCAAACCGGATACCGCATCAACTTTGCGCATGTATCACCGGCGTTTCGTTGGTACGGTCCGGAACTCTATTTCGATCGACTGGAACTGCGCTCCAAGGATGATCAGCGCGTGCTGGCGCGCGCAGCCGGAGGCCGCGTTGCGGCGGATATCTGGCAGCTGATACGCAGCGGCAAATTGCTGGCCGGCCGAATCGAAGTCGACTCACCGTCCATCGACGTCAAGCGCTTGGGTCCTCATCGCTTTGCGGTGGCCTCAGAGATCGAGCTGGGCGGCGAGGATTCTTCCTTGGGTAAGCTCACGCTCGATGACTTGCCCGCGGGCAAGATCGCGATTCGGCATGCGGTACTGACGCTGCAGAATTGGAACCCGGAGCTGCCGCAGCTGATTTTGCAAGACGTCGACGTTGACGCGCGGCGCGACGCCCACGAACTTGTCCTCGACTTCAGCGCTCTGCTGCCTGCCGTGCTCGGTGGAACCGTGACCTTCAAGGCGAGCGCGCGCGGCGGCGGCGATGTGCAGACGCTCGCCTGGGACGCGCTGGCGCGGGTGCGCGACATCTCTTTTCCGGGCTGGCATCAGATGCTGCCGGAATACTTGGGTAACTTGGATGCGGGCATCGGCGCGTTCGAGGTCGCTGCGGTTGGCCACGGTGCGGTGCTGTCTCGGGCCGATGCTGATTTCGGGGCAATCAATGTGGTTACGCACCTGCCGGAAAGTCCGATCGCAAAGTTTGATCAAATGAGCGGCGCGCTGACACTGGTGCACACCGGAGATCGTTGGAACCTCACAGGCAAGAGGGTCCGCGTGGGTCACCGCGACCCGGAGTCCGCATTCGATGTCAATTGGCAGGAAGGTGAAACCGGCTTGCTGAACGTTCACACCCACGCCGACTACTTGCGCATCGAAACACTGCTGCCGCTCACCGGTTTTTTACCGCAAAAAGATCTTCGGGAGCGGCTTCGCGAAATCGCACCGAGCGGCGAGTGGACGGATACCTCCTTCGCGTTGGAGCGCGACCGGGTCGACGATCCGTGGCGCATGCAAGTTCAGGCGAAATTTCAGCACGCCGGGTACGCGTCGGTCGACGGGGTGCCCGGCATTCGCGGTATCGCCGGTTCGATTGCCGGCAACGAGCGCGGCGGCCAAGTCATTATCGATACGAATGTTGGCGTGCTTCATTGGCCCGCACAATTTCACCAGCCCGTGGAGCTGGAGCGGTTGAAGGTCAATCTGTATTGGAAGCGAACGGCACAGGAATTGTTGATCGCCTCACCCGACTGGGAGGCGAAAACTCGCGACGGCGATATTCGCGGCCAAATGGCGTGGCACCAACCGGACGATGGTTCCTCACCCCGGTTGACATTGGTCAGCACGATTCAAAACGGCAATGTGGCCAGTGCGCGAAATTACTTGCCGAGAGCATTAATCGCACCGTCGGCGCTCGCTTGGCTGGATCGGGCATTGGTGGCGGGCCGCTTGGTGCGGGCCAGCGCCTTGTTTCAAGGCCCGGTGCGCAGTTTTCCGTTCCGCGAAGGCGGCGGCATATTTTTGGCACGCTGCACGCTCCAGGGAATGACCTTGGATTACAGCGACGGGTGGCCGGCGGCCGAAAATGTCGCGGTGAACGTCGAATTCCGCAATGAGGGCATGAGTGCGCATCTGTCGGCAGCGCATATTGGCGAACTTGCCTTGGAATCGGGGGACGCGCGTTTCCCCGACTTCAGCAATGGCGAGCTAAAGATCCGCGCCGGCGTGCGCGGGGATGCCGCGAGCGCCCTGACCTACCTGCGAGCCACGCCGCTCGACGCGATCGCGGAGCATGCGTTCTCCGGCGTCGAGGCCAAAGGACCGCTGCGCGCGACGGTGGAGCTGTTTTTGCCCTTCAAGGACTTCGAACATCGGCAGGTATTGATCTATGGCCATCTCGCCGGTGCCAGCCTCAATACGCCCGGCTCAGCGACGATGGCTACCGACGTGACAGGCGACTTCGATATTGATGGGGGGCACGTGACGCGCGCCGATATCCACGGTCAACTTCTGGGCGGCGGCTTTCAGATGCAGGCGCGCACTGCGCGCAACAGGCTGATTAACCGCACGCAGCTCGAGTTGCGCGGCACCATGAGCGCCGATGCCGTGCGCACGGCTCTATCGATTCCTGCGTCCATAGCCATCAGCGGTCAAACGGACTGGAGAGCCGTTCTTAAAATCACGCCGGAGCCCGCTCGAGAACGCTCTCTGCGCATCAGCAGCACGCTGGTCGGCTTCGATCTGAACCTGCCGGCGCCCTTGGACAAGGCCGCCTCTGCGCCGTTGCCCAGCTGGTTCGAGATTCAGTGGCCGGCAGTCGGCGGCCCGCAGGGCACTTTCACGGTCGGATCCTTGCTTAGCGGCTCGTACGCGCTGGAATCCGACCCGGGCGGGATGCGGCTGGCACATGCGTCAATGACGTTCGGCGCAAGCGAAGCCGGCACCGGCGAATCGCAGATATTGAATGTGGGGGGATCGGTGCAGCGCCTGGACTTGGGGGGCTGGTTGCACCTGAGTGCGCCCGGCAAGGATTCCAAGCCCCTCTCCTACTACATGAGGACAGCCCGGCTCAACGTGGCCGAATTGGATTATCTGGGCCTGGCGTTTCGAGACGTCGCGTTGGATCTGGCCGTGGCCGAACGCAGCTGGCGCATCAATGTCGGCGGCCGCAATGTCATTGGCGCGATCACAATTCCGAGCGCCACGGGTTCCGCTGAACCCTGGAATATTCAGTTCGACCGGTTGCGCTTCGACGTTGCAAACAGCGGGGATTCCAACGGTTCCGGCGGGGCGAACATATCTACCGATGCGGACCCGCGCGCCGTTCCGGCCGTCAACTTTCATGCGACGGAATTGGTCTGGGGCGAACGCCAATTTGGCGACGTGACCGCGACGCTGACCCAACAGGACTTTGGCGTCAACCTCAAATCCTTGAGCGTGGTTGGCCCCAGCTTTACGGTCGGCGCGCAAGGCGAGTGGCGCGCCAAAGATGCCGGCGTCAGCCGCATCAAGGGCACGCTGGCCAGTACCGACGTGCAAAGCACGCTGAAAGATCTGGGTTACGCCGATGTGATTCAGGCGAAGGCCGGCAAAATGGAGTTCGACCTGACATGGGAGGGCGCACCGACGGCTGCGGCGCTCGCTCAGGTGATCGGGCACGTGCAGCTATCGCTGGAAAATGGGCAGGTGACCGGCATCAAGCCGGGCGCGGGGCGCGTGCTGGGGCTGGCCAGTATCGCCGCGTTGCCTCGCAGACTCGCGTTGGATTTCAGCGATTTAACCGACAAAGGTCTGGCGTTTGACACCGTTCACGGCGATTTCGATCTGCGCGATGGCAATGCCTACACGGAAAACGTGCTTTTGAAAGGCCCCGCAGCCGAAATCGGCCTGATCGGCAGGGTAGGCTTGAAAAACAAGGATTATGACCAAACTGCAGTGGTGACCGGCAGCGTCGGCAATTCGCTGTCCATCCCGGTCGCTAGCGCGCTGGTTGGCGGACCCGTGGTCGGCGCCGCGGTGCTGTTGTTCACCCAGGTGTTCAAACAGCCGCTGAAAGGCCTGGCTCGAGGGTATTATCGCATCACCGGCAGTTGGGATAATCCGACGGTCGAACGCATCAAGAGCGCAGACGCCGCAGCCGCGACTGCCGAGGCACCGAAATAGATGGGCAAAGTAGCCGCAATACAAATGACGTCGAGCCATGTGGTGGCCGAAAACCTCGCCTCAGCCGGCGCCTTACTGCGCGAGGCCAAGGATGCGGGGGCGCTCATTGCCTGCCTGCCGGAGAACTTTTCGTTCATCGGACTCAAGGATGCCGACAAGCTGCAAGTCGCCGAGTCGGATGGCAACGGGCCCGTCCAGGCATTCTTGAGCGATACCGCGCGCAAACTCAACCTGTGGATCCTGGGCGGAACCATCGTGGTACGCACCAATGACAGTACCCGCGTGGCCAATTCGTCGCTGTTGATCGACGCAGACGGCAAGCGGGTCGCACGCTACGACAAGATTCACTTGTTCGATGTCACCATCCCGGGGCGCAACGAGCAATACCGGGAATCCAACTATGTGCTCCCCGGCCGCAATCCGGTGATCGCGGACACGCCTGTCGGAAAGCTGGGCCTCTCGGTGTGCTACGACATGCGATTTCCAGAACTCTATCGTGAACTGGTATTGCAGGGCGCAGAATGGCTGGCGATGCCCGCGGCGTTCACGGTGCCGACCGGCCGGGCGCATTGGGAGACGCTGCTGCGGGCGCGCGCCATCGAGAATTTGTGCTACGTGGTTGCGCCGGCACAGTCCGGCGTACATACCAGCGGTCGTGAGACTTACGGCGATTCGCTGATCGTGGATTATTGGGGCCAGGTGTTATCCCGCCTGGCAAAGGGTACCGGAGTGATCACAGCAGACATCGACCTTGCGAGCCAAGCCGAATCGCGCGCTCGTTTTCCAGCACTGGACAACCGCCAGCTCGGACTGGCGACTGCCGCGGTTTTGACATGAACGCACGCGCGATTGAACTGGGTCTGCCCACATTCGCGGTGGCCGAGAAAATGATCCTCGCGCCCTCAGGCCTCGATGAGCGGCGCCTGAGCCAGGTGCTGGACACGCTCATGAGCCGCGGCGTCGAGTATGCCGATCTTTATTTCGAGCTGTCGCGCGAGGAATCCTGGTCGCTCGAGGATGGCATCGTCAAGGAAGGGTCACACAGCATCGAGCAAGGCGTCGGCGTGCGCGCCATCAGCGGCGAGAAAACCGGTTTCGCGTACACCGACGAAGTGCTTTTGCCCGCTCTGCTCGAGGCTTCCGACGCGGCGCGCGCGATTGCCCGAAGCGGCGGCAAGAATGCGGTCAAGACTTGGCAGCACCCGCTGACGCATCGGCTGTACCTGCCGCTGGATCCGCTCGATGCCATCAAGGACGAGGACAAGGTGGCTTGGTTGATGCGTATCGATGCCGATACGCGCCGGCTCGATCCTCGAGTCAAACAAGTGATGGCCTCACTGGCGGCCGTCCATGAAATCGTGCTGATCGCCTCCAGCGACGGCACGCTGGCGGCGGACGTGCGACCCTTGGTGCGCGTCAATGTGTCGGTCATCGTCGAGCAGAACGGCCGGCGCGAGCAGGGCTACAGCGGCGGGGGCGGCCGCTTCGGCCTCGATGAGCTGCTGCATGGCGAGGCGCCGTTCGAACATGGGCGCGAGGCAGTGCGCCAGGCGCTGGTCAATTTGGACGCAGTGGCAGCGCCCGCGGGCTCCATGACCGTGGTATTGGGACCGGGCTGGCCCGGCATTTTACTGCATGAGGCGATTGGCCATGGTCTGGAAGGCGACTTCAATCGCAAAGGGACTTCTGCATTCTCGAATCGCATCGGTCAGAAAGTCGGGGCTGACGACGTGACGGTGGTGGATGACGGCACGCTCAATCGGCGCCGCGGCTCATTGAATGTCGATGATGAAGGCACGCCCACACAGTGCACGACGCTCATCGAGAACGGCATATTGCGCGGCTACATCCAAGACAAGATGAACGCAAAGCTCATGGGCATGGCGCCGACCGGCAACGGCCGGCGCGAGTCGTTCGCGCACATGACCTTGCCGCGCATGACCAACACCTACATGCGAGCCGGTTCGCGCGCGCCTGAGGAGATCATCGCATCGGTGCAGAAAGGTCTGTATGCCGTCAATTTCGGCGGCGGACAGGTGGACATCACCTCCGGCAAGTTCGTGTTCTCCGCGAGCGAGGCCTACATGATCGAGAACGGCAAGGTCGGCGCGCCCGTCAAAGGCGCGACGCTGATCGGTAACGGACCTGATGTGCTCACACGGGTCAGCATGGTCGGCAATGACCTGAAGCTCGACACCGGCGTCGGCACCTGCGGCAAAGAAGGACAATCAGTCCCGGTCGGCGTCGGTCAACCCACGCTGCGCATCGATGCGCTCACGGTCGGTGGTACTGCTTAAGCCAGGAACCGGTCTCAAGTATTGGCTCCTAGTTTCTGCACGTTCCCGCCGCGCTGCACCGTTCCGCGAAAGCGCCTCGCGTGGAAAAATCCTTCGCGCGGTATTCCAGGAAGGAAAACCAGAAATCGGACGGCAGGGACGCCCAAGGCCGCGGCGCGGGTGGGGCGTTTCAACGCCAGGCGCCTTACCCGCGCTTTATTTGGCCGATACCGTCAACGCACGCTTGCGGATGCATTTGGCGAGCGGCACCCGAAATATGACATGATCGCCATCGCCCGGCCAAGCCTGGCGTGTTCCCTTTGTTCTATTGATTGGAGCCCAAACGATGAATTCGAAGGCGATGCTGATCCTTTGCCTGAGCTGCGGATGGCTTTCAGGCGCTTCGGAAGCCGGCGATGTCGGGCCGCAGCTGGGACTCCCCGCGAGCGCCGCAGTGTCGATGCAGGGGATCGATGCGCAACGTATCGCGGAGCATGTGCGATTCCTGGCCAACGACCTGCTCGAGGGACGCGGTACCGGCACTCGCGGCGGCGACATTGCTGCCAACTACATCGCCGCTCAATTTGCGCTGGTCGGATTGAAGCCGGCCGGTGACAACGGCGGCTATCTACAAAAAGTAGACTTCGTCGGCGTAAAAACCTTGCCCGGCACATCGGCTTCGTTTCAGCCCACGCACGGCAATCCGCTCGACTTGAAGCTGGCGGAGGACTACGTCGCGGGCAACCAAACGCAGACCGACAGCGTCGATATTGACGCGCCCATCGTCTTCGTGGGCTTCGGCATCGAGGCGCCGGAATACCGTTGGAATGACTTCAAGGGAGTGGATGTCAGGGGAAAGGTTGTGCTTGTCATCGTCAACGAGCCCCCTTCGAAGGATCCGAAATTCTTCAATGCGGAAGCACTGACGTATTACGGCCGCTGGACCTACAAGTTCGAAGAGGCAGCGCGCAAGGGCGCCGTCGGTGCCTTGATCATTCACCGCACCGATCTGGCTAGCTACGGGTGGGAGGTGGTGCGCAATTCCTGGAGCGGGGAGCAGGTGTATCTGGGCAACGACAAGGATCCGAAGCTCAAGGCCGCATCCTGGATACAACTCGAAATCGCGCGAAAATTATTCAGCGCAGCGAACCTCAATCTGGACGAGATGATGATGGCCGCCGGCACTCGGCAGTTCCAGGCGCGGGAGTTGCCGGTGCGCTTCAGGGCGCACATCGAGAGCAAGGTGCGCAAGTTCGAGTCATACAACGTTCTGGGGCTGTTGCCGGGCAAAGATGGCGGCGCGGGCCAGGCGGTCGTGTATTCGGCCCACTACGACCATCTCGGCATCGATCCGGCGATGAGCGGCGACAATATTTATAATGGCGCGGTCGACAATGGCACGGGCTGCGGCATTCTGTTGGAAATGGCGCACGCATTCACATCCGCTGCTCCGCCGCCCTCGCCCGTGCTATTCGCCGCGGTTACCGCGGAGGAAAAGGGCTTGCTGGGATCCAATTATCTCGGCAAACATCTGCCGATCCCCGCGGCCAACATCGCGCTGAATCTGAATTACGACGCCATCCTGCCCGTCGGGATACCTCAATCCGTCAACGTAACGGGCGCCGAGCGAACCTCGTTCTACCCCACCGTCCAAAGAACGGCTGCCGTCTTCGGATTTGAGATTCAAGCGGATGCCGAGCCCGGCGCCGGCCACTACTATCGGTCCGATCACTTCAGCATGGCGCGCGCCGGCGTACCGGCGTTCTCCATCAATACCGGCGTGAAATTTGCAGGCCATCCGCCGGAGTGGGGGAAAGCACAGCACGAAGAATACACGGCGAAGCGCTACCACCGGCCCGGCGACGAATTTACCCCCGACATGGATTTCACGAGCGACGCTGCGGTCGCCAAATTCGGCTTCGCGCTCGGCTGGCAAGCGATGCTGGCGAAGAGCACCGTGAACTGGCTCTCCGGGGACGAGTTCGAGGCAGCGCGCCTGCACGGCACGGCGCACTAGTAACCCGGCATCGTGATGTTGGTCGGTTCGAGTGTTCGTCAGGCCGAGCGCTACACCAACAGGTCATCATCACTGTCATAAGCTGGGATGCGACGATAGCGTCGCTTCCCAGCGACGCACTGCGCCTCGAGTCGCGGCGAGTCCGGTGAAGCGTGCGGCAGGTCTCATTCGACAGCGCGTCGAACTCGGTAGGCTGCGCTTCGTTATCACATGACGGAGTTTCCATGGCCGACAATTCAATGACGGGTACCTTCCAGATCCCAAAGGATCTGTTGTTTGAAGCCAAGCGCACCTCGAAGCCAAAGGGCGATCAATTGCACGTCGAGGGGTGGCGCAACTCTTGGTTGTCGCGCATTGCCGAGATGCTAGTCGGAAAGGACTGAGGTTTTTGTAGGAAATACCCACGTACGCGGTAGGTCATGCCCTGAAAGTCGAATCTTAAGTTAAATTTGCCGGTTCTCGCGGCGACAGCGGATTAGGATGGCGCAGGAGGTGTTGCACCATGCGCCTGGCTCGTCCTGTTTACGAAAGCTTGCCCATCATCTATATGCTGATCGGCGGCTTGGCCATATTCCTTTTCTATATCAATCCTCTCGGATTTGCCGGCAAAGCAGCGTTCCTCATCGGAGTGCTCGCCGAGACGGCGGCGCTCACATTGTTTCTACGCCGCCAGGACTATCGCGAGCTGAGCCGCGAATACCGCGGCGAGACAATCGAGCTGCCTTCCAATCTGAACGGATAGGCCACGCGGAATACTCAGACAGGCTCCTGGCCGGCCTTGGGATTTTCGATGACGCCTGTGGTGGGTCCGGTGTCCCCTGCGGTCTCGACCGGATCGAGTGAATTTCTTACGCGCGGTGATCGCTCGTCGATATACATGATCTCGTGCTGACCGACCTGCACCACATCGCCGTCGTTCAAGTTGTGCCGTCGCACCCGCTTGGATTGAACAAAAATGCCGTTGGTGCTGTTCAGATCTTCGATAAGGCAGGAATCCTGCTGGGTGACGATTTGGCAGTGATGCCGGCTGATGAATTTACTGTCGATTTGCAAATCATTATCGGACGTACGGCCAATCACCAGCCGGCCAGGCTTCAATTCGCGCTCCACCAGGGTCTTGCCTCCGCTGGCAAGGAGAATACGCCCGACCACATGGCTGGATTCGGTCTGCGGCGGAAGCGCGTGCTCCATGTTGGGCACCCTCATCCGGTTGGTGCCGGAGGCGAATTCGACCCACTGCAGTTCCTCTATCGCGGCGTCGAGTTCCTCTGTCGTTACCGTATCTTGGTCCTTGCCGTAGGCAGCCATCAGACACGTGTCGCATAGGGTATTGATGAGGCGCGGTACGCCGCCGGTGTATTTATAGATCGTCGCGTATGTGTCTTCCGCGAATATTCGCCGCCCCTGTGACCCTGCCACCTCGAGACGATGATCGATGTAGGCATTCGTCTCCGCTTTGGTGAGCGCAGTCAGATGAAACCGCAGGCGGATGCGCTGCGAGAGCTGGATCAGTTCTTGAGAGTTGAGCTTGTCGCTCAATTCCGGTTGGCCCGCGAGGATGATGCGCAGAACCTTTTCCTTGGTCGTCTCCACCCCGGACAGCATGCGCACTTCCTCGAGTACGCGGTTGCTTAGGTTCTGAGCTTCATCGACGATCAGCAAAACCTTTCGCCCGCTGCTGAATTGTTCCGTAAGGAATTGATTCAGCGTCGCCAAGACTTCGGGTTTTTTCATGTTAAACGGCGAGAACCCGAACTGTACCAGTACGGTCTGCAGAAACGCCGTGGGCGACAATTGCGTTTGATTGATCTGCGCCACGATCACGTCGCTTTGCAACTCACGCAGAAAGGTCTCAATCAACGTCGTCTTGCCGGCACCGATTTCGCCTGTAACCACGACGAATCCGTCGGTAAACCAGATGGTCGATTCCATGTACGCCTTGGCGCGCGCATGCTGCTTGCTGAGATACAGGAATTGCGGGTCCGGGCTCAATCGGAACGGCAATTCGTGGAGTTTGAATAGTTCTAGGTACATCTCGCGTCAGTCTAAGGTATTGACCCGAAAATCGCGCACTTTAGGCCCATTCGATCAATTCTAATGCATCGGCGAGAGCCCGGTCGCGGGCCTTCGATTGGCCCTTAAGGATGGTGCAATGGCCCAATTTGCGCCCGGGCCGCGGCTCCTTGCCATAGTCGTGAAAGGCCAATCCCTCGATCGCCAGCAATCTCCGGCGATCCGGGATTTTTCCCAGAAAATTGATCATCGCCGTGTGCCCCAGTGCACGGGTGCTCCCCAGCGGCATGTCGCAAATCGCCCGAAGATGATTTTCGAACTGGCTGGTGACGCAGCCCTCGATAGTCCAGTGACCCGAATTGTGCACGCGAGGGGCCATTTCATTGGCTACCAATCGTCCATTCACCACGAAAAACTCGATACACAGCACCCCGATGTAGTCGAGAGCGTTCATGACTCGATTCAGGTAGCGCTTCGCCGTGCGTTCCAATTGCACATTCGTAAAAGGTGCCACGCCATATCGAAGAATGCCGCCGCCATGCGTGTTCGCGGACAGGGGATAAAACACGGTGTCCCCAGCCGCTGATCGCACGCCTACCAGCGAAACTTCACGGGAGAATGCCTGAAATTTTTCGTAGATGAGCCCCAAGCCGCCGATCGCCTCCCATGCCTTGCCGATCTGGGACGCTTCCCGCAGCACGAACTGTCCCTTGCCGTCGTACCCCAATCGGCGCGTTTTCAAAACGCCCGGAAGCCCGATTTTTTCGATAGCCGCAGCCAACTCTTGCTCGCTGTCGATCGCGGCATGCGCGGCCACGGGGATTTTGAGCTTCGCGAACAAAGCCTTTTCGGCGAGACGATCCTGCGATACCTCGAGCGCCGCCCGAGGCGGCCGAACCTTCGTGATTTTCTCCAGCGGCGCAAGGGAGCTGCCGGAAATATTTTCCCAGTCAAACGTGAGGACATCGCTGCGCGACGCCAATTCGCCCAGTTGTGCAGCGTCCTCGAGATCCCCGACGAGGCTGGGCGCGACTTGCGCCCCGGGCGTTTCGGTGCCGCGATCGAGAAACAAGCATCGTATCCCGAGAGGGTATCCGGCCAGGGCGAGCATTCGCCCCAATTGGCCCGCCCCCACGATGCCGACTTGCAGCAATTTCAAGAGGCGCGAGGGTCCGGCTTGGCGAGCACCGCGGCGGTCTGTGCCTCGCGAAAGGCATCCAAGGCCGAGCGTATGTCCGCGTGTTCATTGGCGAGCATGGCGGCGGCGAATAACGCGGCATTCTTCGCGCCGGCGGCGCCGATCGCGAACGTGGCGACAGGCACGCCGCTGGGCATTTGTGCAATCGAAAGCAACGAATCGATGCCGTTCAATACTTTGGATTGGATTGGAACGCCCAGCACCGGCAGCGAAGTTTTCGCGGCGGTCATGCCCGGCAGGTGTGCCGCGCCGCCCGCGCCGGCAATGATGGTTTTTAGCCCGCGGTCGCGCGCAGAAGCAGCATATTCGAATAACAGGTCCGGCGTGCGGTGCGCCGAGATCACGCGAACCTCGTGCGCAATCCCCAATCGGGTCAATGTATCGGCCGCAGCCTGCATCGTTTCCCAATCGGAAGACGATCCCATAATGACTCCGACCAAGGCTTTCATCCGCGCAAGTTTACCAATCTATCCGAGCAACTGGCGCAGAAACGCAAAAAGTTCCCGGGCGCCGACCGGCGAACGCTGCTCCAAGCGCTCTCTTTCAGCCTTTTCGAGCAGCCTGCTCAAGGCCGCTCGGTCGGCGTTGGGGTACTCCTGCAGCAGTTCATCCAGGGCGGCCGCGGGCTCCGACAGCAGCCGATCTCGCCATCGTTCAATCTGCTGAAAATGGCGAATTTCCACGTCGTGGCGCTGCTTGCGCTCGGCGAGCTTTGCGAGCACCGGCTCCGGATCGATGGTGCGCATCAACTTGCCGATATACTGGCGTTGCCGGATCTGCGCACCGTGAGAAGGCAGCCGACGTAGATCGCGCAGCGCGACAAATAGATTTTCCGGTAGATCCAGCGCCTTGATCTCCTGATCCGGGAGGGCGGATAGCTTCACGCCCAATTCCTGCAAAGACGCCGCTTCCCGCTTGCGGGCGCTCTTACTGAGCCGCTGCTCCTCGGATTCGTCGGAATCCTGGCTTTCATTCTCGATGGTCATATTCCCCATGCTATCACTCGGGCCGGTAGAATCATCTTCGGAATTCCCCAAACCGGAAGGTCGGAGATGTCGATGGCCGTAACCGATAGCCCTGTTCGCCTTACCCAAACAGACCTTGAGTCTATTATTGAACGCGCTCTGCAGGATGCCCGCGCGCGCGGGGCTTCCCAAGCCGAAGCCGCCGTCAGCCAGGATACAGGCCTCTCGGTGGGGGTGCGGCTGGGCGAGGTCGAAACCCTCGAGCACCAGCGGGACCGCAGCATGGGCATTACGGTGTACTTCGGGCAGCGCAAGGGTTCCGCCAGTACCGCGGATTTCTCGCTGCAAGCGGTGGGCGCGACCGTTGCCAAGGCATGCAGCATCGCCCGATTTACGGCGGAAGACGCGAGCTCCGGTCTTGCGGATGCTGAGTTGATGGCTCGTTCGCCCCAAGATCTCGACCTCTCGCATCCATGGGATGTGACGGCGGACCGTGCCATCGCGATCGCCAAGACCTGCGAGTCTGCCGCGCTGCGATTCGACGCGCGCATCAATAATTCAGAGGGCGCGTCGGTCAGCACCCATCAGGGGCTTCATGTCTACGGCAACACGCATGGTTTTGTCGGCGGCTATCCGACCACATCGCATACGTTGAGCTGCGTGGTTCTCGCCGGCACCGGCGAAGACATGCAGCGCGACTATTGGTACAGCAGTTCGCGGGACTGGCACGAACTGCAGGACCCCGAAGCAGTCGGCCGTGAAAGCGCGCGGCGCACGATCGCCCGGCTCGGACCGCGAAAAATCAGCACGCGGCGCGCCCCGGTGCTGTTCGTGCCGGAACTGGCTCGCGGCCTCATCGGTCACTTCGTCGCCGCCATTCGCGGCAGCAGCCAATACCGCCAAGCGTCATTTCTGCTGAATTCTGTGGGGCAGCAAGTGCTTCCCGTGAATTTCTCCATTGCCGAGCGGCCACATCTGCCGAAGGCCATGGCAAGCGCGCCGTTTGACGATGAGGGGGTTGAGACTCGCGATCGCGAACTGGTCGCGGAGGGCATCCTCACGGGATATATCCTGTCCAGCTACTCGGCGCGCAAGTTGGGGCTCAAGACCACGGGCAATGCCGGCGGCTCCCACAATCTCATCGTGGCGCCGACGCTGACGGGCGGCGTCGGTGCCTTGCTGGCGCGCCTCGGCACAGGTCTATTGCTGACCGAACTGATGGGACAGGGCGTGAACACGGTGACGGGCGATTATTCCCGCGGCGCCGCGGGATTCTGGGTCGAGAACGGCCAGATCCAATATCCGGTCGCGGAGGTCACCATTGCCGGCAACCTGCGCTCGATATTCCTCGGGATTGCAGCAGTCGGTGATGATATCGACAGCCGCGGCGGCGTGCGGGTCGGCTCAATATTGGTCGAGGAAATGACCATCGCCGGCGAATGATTCGAGTCTTGGCTATCAGGTCTTGGCCGCGATGAAGTCCTTGAGCGATCGATCCTTCAATGGACTTTCCATGGCGCGTTCAACTTCGTTCAGAAGCGCCACCGCGGGGCCTACGCTGCGGATGGCGATGGCCAGGCGACCGCTATGCAGCGCGCGCACGACCTCAAAAATCTCGGCGAGCCGAATCTCTGCGATGTCCCTTCCCGGCACGAATTGTTCGCTTTCAGTTGCCAGAATGAGGCCATTTTCCTCCAAACACTGGAGTACCGGCGCCAACGCAATGCTGGGCATGTCGAGTTCCGCGGCGAGCGCATGTGCCGTCCAAGAGGTCGTGCCCCCGGCATAGTCGCGGCCGATGAGGTACATGACGGACAGCGCGACCTGTTCGCGATCCCGCCCCGTCAGTTCAAATGCTGCTTGCCCATGGCGCAGGTACTGCGGGAACTGCAGATAAAACGCCAGCTGCGCGCCGATCAGCAATATGAGCCAACTCAAATACACCCAGATCAGCGTCGTCAGCACGATCGCGAATCCGGTGTACACGGCCACCAAAGACGAGGAAAACACGATAAATGCCGTGAATGCCTTGCCGACGAGCGCCCACATGATGCCGGAGGCGACGCCGCCGATGAGGGCGGCCCGAAGTTCCACTTTGGTGTTTGGGATGAACACGTACATGAAAGTGAAAATGATGGTCACGACCAAGTAGGGCAGCACTTTTCCCGTGCCGCTTAAGATCCAAGCCAGCGGCTTGATTCCGTTCAGCCATTGGGCGAACGGGCTGCGCTCGGCACTCGCCAGCAGCCCTAAGGCAACCGCGAGCAGGATTGGACCCAAGACCATCACGCTCAAATATTCGGTAAAGCGGCGCGCAAAACTTCTCGGCTGGTCGACGCGCCATAGAAAGTTGAAGCTCGTTTCGACTTTTTGAATGGTGGTGATGACGGTATAAACCAGAAAGACCAGGCCAATCGATCCCAAAAGATCGCCGCGCATATTTTTGACGAATTGCATGACGCTTTCCGTCAACTGTCCAGAGGCGGCTCCAAGCGGCGCGAAGAACTGATCCAGGATGAATTTCAAATCGCCGCGTGCGCCCAATCCTTTCAGAATCGAAAAACTAAACACCATCAACGGCACGATCGACAGCAAGGTCGTATACGCCAGACTCATTGCCCGCACGCTGATCTCGCCGTGCAGCCAGTCGCGAATCAGCGCGGCGGGATAGCGCAGCACGCGCAGGACAGGGCCCCAAGGAGGACCCATGCTGCGCGATCCGGTGAACAGGCCGTCTTCGAGATCTTCGAACCACTTGAACATGTATCGAGCCTTACAGGCAGGCTCCAAAGCCGTCAACAGCTTCAATGCTTCGCGATAGTTCTCGCTGGTGCGGGCCAAAATCTCCGGCGGTAGGTGCGGGGCGGGTGGTTTCTTGTTCCAGTGCAGGGATTCCAGGTAATCCCGCACGAATTGCTTGTCGAAACTCGGCGGACTAATCCCGGGTTTGTACGATGCCATCGGCCAGAAACGCGAGGAGTCCGGCGTCAACGCCTCATCGATGAGGAACAGGCGGCCGGACTTGTCGACGCCAAATTCGAACTTGGTGTCGGCGATGATGATATTGCGCGCGTGAGCATGTTCGGCCGCAAATCGATAGATCTCCAGTGCGATGCGCCGGACATCGGCGGCGCATTCCTTTCCGACCAGCTTGATGATGGCGTCGAAGTCGATATTTTCGTCGTGAGAACCTGCGGGCGCTTTTGATGCGGGCGTGAATATCGGTTCCGGCAAGCGCTCTGCCATCTTCAAGCCGGCCGGCAGGGAGATGCCGCATACCGAACCGTGCTGCAGGTAATCCTTGAACCCGGAGCCGATGAGATAGCCGCGCACGACCGCTTCAATCGGCAGCGCGGTCAGTTTTTTTACCACCATGGCGCGACCGGCCAGCTGCGCCCGTTCTTGGCTGTCGCTGATGACATCCTCGACTTGCAGCTCGGAAAGATGGTTGGGCACTATCTGGGTTGTTTTCGCAAACCAGAACAGCGAAATCTGATTCAGCACCTGGCCTTTGAACGGAATTGGGTCCGGCAGAACCACGTCGAACGCGGACAGCCGATCGGTGGCGACGATCAGCAGATGCCCGTCATCCACATCGTAAATATCGCGCACCTTGCCCTGATGAATTTTCTTGAGACTTCTTAATCGCGTCTCAAAAAGCGGTGCCGAATGCGAAGACTGTTCCATGTGAAAGCGCTCGCGACTGCTACCATTGAAGGTCGGCGATTGTGGCGGGACAGGGCGTATAGGTCAACGCGAATGAGTTGGAACGGTGTTTTCTTTGGGGCATTGCTCGGCCTGCTCATCACCAGGAGCGCCTGGGGAGCCGCGGTCGGCGCCATCATCGGCTATATGCTGGACCCCAGGGCAGGGGGCCGTGTGGCGACGCCCAATGGGTCCACGTCCATCTCCAGTGAATTCTTCCGTACCACATTCGAGATCATGGGGTATGTCGCCAAATCCGACGGCCGCGTGTCGGAGGCGGAAATCGATGCAGCGCGCAGGCTGATGCAGGAATTGAATCTGGGCGCGGCGGACGTCAGCGCGGCCATCGCGTGCTTCAGGACGGGTAAGTCGGCAGGCTACGATGCTGAACTCGCCATCGAGCGGCTGCGAGAATCATGTGGTCTGCGCTATGACCTGTTGCGCGCCTTCGTGGATTTGCAGCTGCGGGCCGCCCTCGCCGGCAATGGCATGTCGCCGCCGGCTCGCGGGATATTGGTTGGGATAGCCGGGCGCTTGGGGCTGTCCGCGCTCGAGTTTGCGAATATGGAGGCATCGCTGCGCGGACAGGCGCGCGGGAAATCCGGCTCCCTGGCAGCATGTTATGTGGAACTCGAGGTCGACGCCAATGTCAGCGATCAAGAACTCGTCAAGGCGTATCGGCGCCAGATGAGCCGCCATCACCCTGATAAACTCGTCGCCAACGGCCTACCGGAGTCGATGGCACAAATGGCGAAAGAAAAAACTCAGCGCATCCAAGAGGCTTACGAAGGCATACGGGCGGCGCGAGGGATGCGCTAGACATGGCCATCATCATATCCCCATCGATTCTGTCCGCAGATTTCGCGCGCTTGGGCGAAGAGGTGAATGCGGTGCTCGCCGCGGGCGCCGATTGGATTCACTTCGATGTCATGGACAATCACTACGTTCCGAATCTCACGGTCGGTCCGCTGGTGTGTCAGGCGCTGCGCAAGGCGGGAGTGAAGGCGCCCATCGATGTGCACTTGATGGTCTCGCCGGTCGATCCTTTGGTGGTCGATTTTGCGAAAGCGGGCGCGACCAACATCAGCTTTCATCCGGAAGCGACGCAGCACGTGGACCGTACCATTCAACTCATCCGCCATTCGGGCTGCAAACCGGGATTGGTGTTCAACCCCGCGACAAGCTTGAACTGGTTGGATTACCTGATCGACAAGATCGATGTCATGTTGTTGATGTCTGTGAATCCGGGATTCGGCGGCCAGGAATTCATACCTGAGGTGTTGCCCAAGCTCGCCGAGGCGCGCGCTCGAATCAAGTCCGCGAAGCGCGATATCCGCTTGGAAATTGATGGCGGAGTGAAGGTCGAGAATTGCGCCGGCATTGCCAAGGCCGGCGCGGATACATTCGTCTCAGGATCGGCGATCTTTGGCAGCGCCGATTACGGCCGCACCATCGCAGACATGCGCGCGCAGATAGAAATAGGCAGAAAATCAGCCTAACTTAAGCTTATTCGTCGTCCTCGTCATCCTCATCGTCGTCATCATCATGCTGTTCGGTGCGTGCATTCTTGACGCCGCCGGCATTGGCGCCGGCCTTCACCGGAACGATCAGAGGGCGTGTCTTGACCTTGGGTCTGGCATTGAACACCACGATGGTCTTGCCGGTGGCGCGCAGCAATCCCTGCTCCTCGAGTACCTTGAGAACTCGTCCGGCCATTTCGCGCGAACATCCGACCAAGCGTGAAAGCTCTTGGCGGCTCACTTTGATCTGCATGCCTTCCGGGTGAGTCATGGCATCAGGCTCGCCGCACAAATCCATGATGGCGTGAGCGACCCGACCGGTGACGTCGACGAAAGCGAGGTCGCCGAGCTTGCGGTTGGTGCGATCCAGACGCGTCGCCAACTGCGTGGCCAATTCAAAAATCAACCCCGGGCTTTCGGCGGCGATTTGGCGAAAGCGGGGATAGGTCATTTCGGCGAGTTCGGACTGCTGGCGGGTCCGTACCCACGCGCTGCGCGTGGGCTGTTCGTAGAACAGGCCCATCTCGCCGAAGAATTGGCCCTTGTTCAAATAGGCGAGGACCATTTCGTTGCCGTCTTCGTCTTCGATCATGACCTCGACGGAGCCGGAAATGATGTAGTACAGGATGTCCGGCAGATCGCCGGCGTGAATGATCACGGTCTTGGAAGGGACTGTCCGGATGCGGCAGTAGCTCAAGAAACGATTGATCGCTGGGATATCGCTTAAGGCTTTTGCCCCTTCTTCCATGGTCACTCCCTTTAGT
>JALYIH010000118.1 GCA_030775865.1 Pseudomonadota bacterium
GCCGGCGTCACCTTCAAACCCGGCCGCAGGAGCGCACACAGATGATTGTGGGCAAACATGACGGGGGGGCCGGCCTTACCGGCCACGGTAAGCGCCTGCGGGTTGCCCATATCGGCAGATGCGAAGACGTCACCGGCCTCTCCCTTCGCCAAGCGCTCTTGCAGCGTACCGGACCCACCGAATACTGCTTCCACACGCGTTCCGTAACTGTCGGTATAGGCCTTGGCGATGTCCGCCATTGCCGCGCGCAGGCTCCCCGCAGCGTGCAGGCGTACTACCGGCGTATCCGCGGCGAACGACGATGCAGAAAGCAAAGCAGCAATAAAAGCGCAACAAACCCGAATCATGGTGACTCCCTTGTATCGTGTGAACTCATCAGCCAACCAGCCGCTCACCGGCGCGGCGCGCCATCCACGCCGCCGCGTTGACGCCGACAATAATCGCCATGAGCACAATGCCGAGTCCAACCGCGAGCGAGAGATTGCCCTTGGATGTCTCCAACGCAATCGCCGTGGTCATGGTACGAGTAAAGCCGTCAATATTGCCGCCGACGATGATGATCGCGCCGACCTCCGCCGCCGCCCGCCCAAACCCGGCGAGCATGGCCGTGACGAGACTGAAGCGCGCTTCCCATACCAGCGTTGCGGCGCGGGCCAGCGGGCCGACATTCATGGCGGTGAGTTCATCTTTGTACTCGACCCATAAATCCTCGATTGTTTGCCGAGTCAGCGCCGCGATAATCGGCGTGACCAGAATTGTCTGCGCGACAATCATCGCCTGGGGGGTGAATAGAATCCCCAGAAAGCCGAGCGGACCGGAACGCGAAAGCGCCAAGAAAACTGCCAGACCGATAACCACGGGCGGCAGACCCATCATCGCGTTCAGTGCCACAATCAGGCCGGTTCTACCCGGAAATCTGCTCAGGGCTATCAGCGCACCTGCGGGGATGCCGATCAGCGCGGCGCAAAGAACTGCGCTTAGGGAGACCGCCAGCGACAGTTTCACGATGGCAAACAGCGTCGGGTCCGCGCTGAGCACGAGATGCAACGCTGAAAGGTTGTCCGGCATGATCAGAAATCGATGCTCGCGGATGCCAGCACAGTGCGCGGCGAGCCGAAGTGTGCGAGCAGATTGCCCGTGTTGGCCCCGGTCAAGTTGCTCGGTGCAACCGTTGACCAATAATGTCTGTCCGCCAGGTTGTCCACCGCGAGGCGCCAGGTCACGCTCTTGGACAGGACCGTCGAGGTATAGCGAGCCCCGATGTCGAACAGGTTGTAACCGGCCACAAAAAACGAATTGGTGTCGTTGGCCGCGCGCGGTCCCGAGAACTGCCAGTCAAAGCTCGCCACCAGACCCTGTACCGTTGGGAAATGATATTCAAACAGCGTGTTGCCTTTGACCTTCGGTGCGCCCACATAAATCTTATCGTTGGTCGTCGCCAGCGGCGTGTTTTCGAGTTTGGCATCGAGCAAGGTCACGCCGCCGTACACGGTCAAGCCGCTGATCACTTCGCCGACGGCGGACAATTCCAATCCCCGGTTCACCTGCAAGCCGGTTATTTCGAATGTGTTATCCGCGGTATTGATGTTGGCAAAAGGCCGTTGGATGCGAAATATGGCCGCCGTTAAGTCGATTTTAGCCAATGAGGCTTTGTAGCCGACTTCGTATTCCTTGCTTCTGTACGGGGCGAGGCTCTGGCCCGCGTTGACCGTATTGCCCGGCGCCAGGTCCCCTGCCTGCAGACTGCTGGCAAAGGTCGCGTAGACCGTCATGTTGCTTTGCGGCTTGTACATGAGACTCGCGGTGGGGCTGAGACCATGGTCCGTGTATTTCGGCAATGCAACGGCTTTCGCGTTGAAATTGTCGGTGTGAAACCAGTCCTGGCTCACCGCGAGGCGCGTGGCCCAAGCATCGGTGAAGCGAATGGTATCTCCGGCGTTGACGCCCTGCTGATACGTCGTCGAGGAATCGAAGTTCAGTCCGGTGTTCGGCAATCCGGCCGCGGGAAATCGGAAAATCACCGGACTGTTGATGTTCGCTGACCCTAAAAGGACGCTCGCCGGCGTCGCCGGCGTAATCACCGCGTAGGATTGCGCCTTGTAGCCGGCGGTGCCGATCGTCAGGTCGTGCGCCATCCCCCAGGTCAAGAAGTTGCCGTCGAGATACCCGGCATCGCTGGTCATGATAAAGCGCGGCGCAAAACCGTTGGCGAGCGATGAAGTGTACTTGCCGGCATTGGTCGTCAAGTTGTTGACCGGGGTATTGATGTCGCGCGACGCGTCTTGATTGAGCGCGCCGACGACCAGGTGCCAATCGGAATTGAAATCGTGTTTCAGCCGTGCGCTGCCCATGCGCGTCAACAGATCGACGCCTGCGTAATTCTGACCGTAACCCACCTTTTCCGGATCCGGCGCGGGCGGCAGGATGATTTTTTCACTATAGCTGAACCAGCCCGGATAGCCGGTGTCGACCAGGTGGTAGTAGCTGTAATTCGTTTCGACGACGGTGTCCTCGAGCGGGCGCACATCCACGGCGAGGCTGCCGAGTACGCGCTTGGCGTGGGAGTGCTCCACCCATGCGTCGCCCTCGCCGAACAATCCGTTGAAGCGGTAGCTCACCACGCCGTTGCTGTCGATCTTGCCGCCCAGGTCCACGTGTGCGGTACCGATGCTGTCGCTGGCGTAGCTGACGGTGACTTCCCGCAAGTCGTGGTCGGTAGGACGCTTGGAAACGAAGTTGAACGTGCCGGATGGGTTGGCGGGACCATATAACGAAGCGGATACGCCGTTGATCACCTCGATCTGTTGAAACTGCTCGATGGCATTCGCGACGGTGATGAAAAAGCTCATGCCGTCCATGCGAGAGTTCTGAAAATTCCCGCCCTGCATGCCGCGTGTTTGCGGCCGCAGGATGTCGGCGCCCTGCTGTTCTTGATAGGCGACCAGCGGCAGGTATTTCGAAACGTCCTTGAAATTCGTCGCCTGAGAATTCTCGAGCAGTTCCGAGGAAAGAATGCCGATTGAATAGGGCGTGTCGAGCAGTTTCATCGAGCCCAAGGGCCCGAGCGAATCAACGGCCTCGACGCGGTAGTTCTCTTCGGTTGTTCTGTTTCCCACCACCGTAAATTGAGGCAGCGCCGGCTGCGTCGTGGGGGCTTCGGAATCTTCGGCATGCGCCACGGCGGCGAGGGCAACGGCAGGGAGCATGAACAATACGGAACGGATCGATCTCATTAAAATGAAGTCTCGTGTATGGATTGAGGGCGGCGCGATGGCCGCTTGCGAGCCGTGCTCGACAAGCCGGTAAAAAAGCGCGTGAAACCTAGCATGGGGAGCAAGGGCCAACAATATGCACGGCGGAGCATATGTTGCGGGCAAGAGCCCGCGCGATGTGCACCTACGTGCGTCTATATGCTCTTATATTGAAACGCCGCCCACGTGCGCCTAGAAGGCATTCACTCCGCGTCGAAGCGTTCGGCCCCGACGTAGCAATGAAAATGCCGATGAACCGCGCGTCCGAACAGGGCCATCC
>JALYIH010000119.1 GCA_030775865.1 Pseudomonadota bacterium
AGTGCGTACATTTCTGCGCCTCGCGTGCGGCGGACCCATCTTGCCCAGGTGGCGGAACTGGTAGACGCGCTGGTTTCAGGTACCAGTGGAGCAATTCGTGGAGGTTCGAGTCCTCTCCTGGGCACCATCCATCGAGCCGATCGGCTGTGCGGCTCTCAAGCCGCTACTGGCGGGTAGCCCGCCGTATGCCGGCCGTGGTCAGGAATTTCTCGTCGGCGACTCGCACCAGATCGCGCCCTTCATTCTTCGCAACATAGAGAGCGGCATCCGCACGTGCAATGAGCTCATCAAGCGAGCGGACTTGCACGTCCCGCGTTGCAAGCCCGGCACTCATGCTGACCCGCAATCCCGCTCCCGACGGCGGCAAGTTGATTCCGAATACCAGCGTGCGCAGGCGCTCAAGGGCGGCGATGGCCACTTCCAAGGTTGCGTCGGGCATGATCAGCAGGAACTCTTCGCCGCCCCACCGGCCAAGCGTGTCTTGCGTACGCAGCGATTCGCGCCCTACGCGGGCGAACTCTCTCAGCACATAGTCACCGGTCGCGTGTCCGCAGCGATCGTTGATGAACTTGAAGTGGTCCATGTCGATGATGGCGATGGTCAAGGCCTTGTCAGACGAGTTCGCGGCGGTGAGCGCATCGGTCGCCAATTCCGCGGTGCGGCGTCGATTCGGCAAGCCGGTCAGGCCGTCCTGGCTCGCCAATCGCACGAGCTGCTGACGATAGCGCAGGTTGGTGATCAAGAAATAGATGAGCAGCGCGATCACCATGACGCCCGACACGGCGGCAATTGCATTCCAGCGTAGTTGCTGCGCCTGGCGCTGAGAATGCTCGTGAGAAATGTCGAGTTCGCGCTTCAGCAGCGCATTGCGCTCGATCTCGCGATCCGTCTCGAAGCGAGCGCGCAGCGCCACGGCCTGCTTGGTGCGATCCGCATCATTGGTCGAGACATAACGGCGCATGTATTCGGACAAGTCGTTGTAGGCATCTCGGTAGTTATGCAGGGCCGCGTTGGTGCGTGCGCGCCATTGATACAGCGAGGCTACGCGCAGCGGCAGGACATCGGTGCCGCTGTGATCGAGCACCTCATTCAAAGTGGCGAGTGCCTTCTCGGGATGACCCTCGGCCAGATCGATTCGCGCCAGCAGGGCTTCGGTCTCCTTCACCTCGTCCGAAAATCTCGATGCGATGAAAGTGAACAAGGCGTTCTCGCATGCGGAGCGCGCCTTGATGAGTTGGCCCAATTCGATGCGAGCTTCGCACACCCGCACATCGGCGAAGGCGACGCCCTGGGTGTCATTCAACAGCGCGCTGAGTTTGCGGGCATCGTCAAACTCATCGATGGCTTGGGCGTACTTTTGCATCAAGATCAGGATTCGCCCGCGCAGGAATCGGTCGACCGAGAGCGCCAGCGGTGCATGCCTTCCAGTGTCCCAGTCAATCGCTTCCTGGTTGAGGGCCAACGCTTGGCTGTAGTCGCCCATGCCGCGCAGGACCGTGGCCAGCACGCCGGCGGCTAGAATGTGCGGCTCGGCGAACGCCGGTGTGGTGCTGGAGCGATAAGCCTGGGTGAGACTGCCGATGGCCAAGTCCTCGCGATCCTCTCGGTACTGCAGGAGTCCCCGCCCGATGAGCAGGCAAATATCTTCGAGCGATCCACGTTTTTGGACGGCTTGCGCCTCTTCGGTGGTTTTGACGGCCGCGGCGATACCTGCCTGGTCGTACACATTCTCTGCATACAGCGAAAGCAGCATGATCCGGACCGGATCGGTATTGTCCGGCGCAAACTTCAGTCCCTTGAAGACGGCGTCACGGGCCTTTGATTCCAGCTCGAGGATGCTGTACGCCTGTGCCTGCACACTGTAAAGAGACGCCAGGCGCTGCGGACTGGGGGTGGATGCTGCCAATTCGGCCTTAAGGAGTACCGCGACTTTTTTCAGGGCGGCATTGGCGTCTTGATCCACCAGCTCCTGCAGTGCACGGATCGACGGATCCTCGTTGGGGAGACAAGCGGCAGCGGCCGGCAACGAGCGTAGCGCGAACGACAGCAACAGCAGAGTGAGGACACCCGCTATGCCCGCTCGGGAAGCACGCCGGCCCGCACACCTGTACTTACACATGATTGTGACGAAATTACGGGTTTACACGCATCCGGTCGTTACCTGATGTCACGGTTTTAAACTTCCGCGCAGCGCGAATAGGCGGCGGACTGCGGAGGGTGCGCGAGTGTGATCCAATTCGCATGCGGCTGCGCCGTTCTGCGAACGTCGGGCGTGACAAGATTGCAAGAAATAGAGCATATTGACGCCCAACTCATATATCTTGCCCCGCAACAAACCAAAAATAGGAATGGGCCGCTTATGTCATCTTCGTTTCTAGATCGCCAGAATACGGTCGCGGGCCCCGGGTTCAACCGGTTTATGGTGCCGCCCGCCGCGCTCGCGGTACATCTGTGCATTGGGCAGGCCTACGCGTTCTCGACCTTCAATCTGCCCCTCACCAAGCTCATCGGCCTCACCCAATCAGCGCCGGGGGATTGGAATCTGAAGGACGTGGGCTGGATATTCTCCATTGCAATCGTATTTCTCGGTTCATCGGCTGCCGTTTTCGGACGCTGGGTGGAGCGCGTCGGTCCGCGCAAATCGATGTTCGTGTCGGCGCTGTGCTTCTCGGGAGGCTTCTTGGTCTCGGCCGTCGGGATACACCTGCACCAGCTATGGATCATTTATCTGGGGTATGGCGTGTTGGGCGGCTGCGGCTTGGGCATCGGCTACATCTCGCCGGTCTCGACTCTGATCAAGTGGTTCCCCGATCGCCCCGGCATGGCCACCGGCATGGCCATCATGGGGTTCGGCGGCGGTGCACTCATTGCCGCGCCGCTGTCGGTGATTCTGATGAAACATTTCACCACCGCGACATCCAATGGCGTGCTCGAAACCTTCGTCACCATGGGCGTGATTTACTTCATGTTCATGATGATCGGCGTCATCACCGTCCGTGTTCCTCCCGAGGACTGGAAGCCGGCGGGATGGATCCCTGCAGAGCATCCCAAAAAACTGGTGACGACTGCCAACGTTTCAGTCGATGTGGCCTGGCGCACGCCGCAGTTCTGGCTCTTGTGGGGTGTGCTGTGCATGAACGTCACAGCGGGTATCGGCGTGTTGGGACAAGCATCGCCCATGATTCAGGAAATGTTCCCGGGTCGAGTGTTGGCGCCGGCAGCCGCGGGCTTCGTAGGCCTCATCAGTCTGTTCAACATGGTCGGGCGATTTTTCTGGGCCAGCACCTCCGACTACCTCGGCCGGCGCAACACCTACATGGTGTTCTTCCTGCTCGGCATCCTGCTGTACTCGCTGATTCCCACGTTTGGCCACATGGGATCGACGCCGCTGTTCGTCGCGGCCTTCTGCATCATCCTCTCGATGTACGGCGGCGGTTTCGCCACCATTCCTGCTTACCTCAGGGACATGTTCGGCACCTTCCAGGTGGGCGCCATTCACGGACGGCTGTTGACTGCGTGGTCGGTGGCGGGTGTTTTGGGCCCAGTATTGGTCAATTACATTCGCCAGTATCAAATCGATAATGGCGTGCCGAAGGCACAGGCGTATTCGGTCACCATGTACATCATGTGCGGCTTGCTGCTGATCGGATTCCTGTGCAACCTCGCCATGCGTGAGGTCAAGGCGAGATACTACTATCAGGCCGGTGCGGCGGCCGGGAGCAAATCATGAAGGCACGGCTTGCTTTTCTATGGCTTTTGGTCGGAATTCCGCTACTGTGGGGCGTCTTCAAAACGCTGCAAAATGCGTTGAAACTTTTTCAATAGCATTTGCGCGGCGTCCCACAACGGAGTTCGCCATGCATATCAATTTGAGTCTCGCGCCGATCGTGGCACTGATCGCCGGCATCCTCATCCTGGTGATGCCGAAGCTGTTGAACTACATCATTGCGCTGTATCTAATCGTCGTGGGGCTGCTCGGTCTGTTCGGCACCGGCGGCTCTTTTCACTTCAGATAACAGCGCGCAGCGCGGCGCCATTCGGGCTGCCCAAGCCGGTGCAAGCATCCCACCCTGAGGCCGCGGCAAAGGCGCCGTTGTTGCCGGAGGTAATGTCGCGCAAGGCTTGCGGATTTTTGTACAGCTGAGGATTCAAGAAGCCCGCGGGCTTGCCGGCAAGTTCGTTGACACGGGCGACGAGCGCTGCCCAGAGCGGTGCCACCGCGCTCGTGCCGCCGATCACGCTGACGGTACCGTCCACGCGCACCTCATAGCCGGTCGCAGGATCGGCGTTACCGGCAACATCCGGTACCCCTCGCTTCGTGAGTGCCACGGATTTGCCCTGCACGTCCACGGCACTCAAAGCGGCCTGCCAAGCCGGCCTCGCGAAAACTGTGCTGATGCCGCCGCCGCTGGCACCGCCGTTGGCGCCATCATTCCAAACGACCTCGCTGCCAATGGCGCTTGGCGTAGCCCTAAGGCTGGTGCCGCCGCAGGCCAGGGCGAACGAACTCGATGCGGGAAAATCCACATGGTCGGTGCCATCCGTGACACCGTCGCTCGAGCCATTGTCGCCCGAGGCAACGCACACGGTAATCCCTAAGGTCGCCGCCGCCTGAAAGGCACCATCCATGGCCGTCATCGCCTGCGACGTCCAAGCCGATTCCGCGCTGCCCCAGCTGATGGAAATGACGGATGGCTTGTTGTTCGTGTCATGAATGGCCGTGGTGATGGCATCCAGAAAGCCGGCATCGGTGTTGGGTGCAAAGTACACGGCGATCTTTGCCTGCGGCGCAATCGCGCCCACCACCTCGATGTCGAGCATCACTTCGCCGTCCGGGCCGTTCGCATCGCCGGTGGGGGAATTCTGGCCATGATCCACCGACACGGCCGTGACGGTGGGCGATGCCACACTCAAGCCTTTGAAATACGTGTCCAGGTCGGCGGGACGAAAACCGCCGCCCAATTCAATCAACGCCACGCATTCGCCCAAGCCCGTGCCGTTCGGAAATGCATACAGGGACGCCACCTGCGGCGGCGTAAATGAGCTGGCCGTGCTCGCCGCCGGGCGGATTCTGAAATGCGCCGCTGCCTGCGGCCGGTTGTCCAGACCCAGTACCGCTTCGACAACCCCGGAGAGCTCTGGAGGCAATTCGATCCTGCCCGTGCGTCCGCGATAGCTGCAGGTATCATGCTGCATCCGCTGCAACTGAACATGAAACGCCGTGTTGAATTGAGCGACCGTACCGGACAGCACCACAGTGCGCCGGGCCGCATGTTCCTGCACGACCGTCAATCCAAACGCTAAAGCGAAGGCGCGCACGACGGCGAAATCGGCAGGGTCGGCGCCGTGCCGTTGCGCAAATTCCTCGCGGCTCATGCAAGGCCGGCCAACGCCTCCGGACGTAAGCTCCGCGACGCGAACCCGAAACTCTTCGCCGGCGCCGCGCCGCACGATGAGGCTCACCTCCAGCCGTTCCGTGGGATCCGCCGGCGCCACTACTCGCGCGCCCGGCATGGCGACTCGCTCGCTGCCTTTCAAAGGAATACTGGCCATGACTGCCTCCTTGAATGCCTGGAGGCTCAAGTGTACTCAAGTCCGGAATTATCGCCATGTCGTAGCTTAGCGACCGCTCCGGTGCCGCGCCGGTGGTACCCGTGCCTGCAAGCCCGGCTTTATTCGAAGGGATTTTGGCGAATGATCGTCTGGTCGCGATCCGGGCCGGTGGAGATGATGGTGATCGGCACGCCGACCAGTGACTGCAAACGTTCCAAATATTTTCTGGCGTTAACGGGCAGATCATCGTAGCGGGTGATGCCCACGGTGCTCTCCTTCCAGCCCGTCATGTCCTCGTAGACCGCTTCGCATTCAGCGAAGTTCCCCGACAGCAGGGGCGGCGTGGAGGCGATGCCCGCGTCCGTCTTGTAGCCCACGCAAATGCGAATCGTGTCCAAACCATCGAGCACATCGAGTTTGGTCACGCACAGCAGCGAGCAACTGTTGTGGACGATGGAGCGGCGCAAGGCGACGGCATCAAACCAGCCGCAGCGTCGACGTCTGCCGGTCACCGAGCCGAATTCATGACCGACGCGCGATAGATACTCGCCCGCCTCGTCGAATAATTCCGTCGGGAATGGGCCCGCGCCGACTCGCGTGGCATAGGCCTTGACGATGCCGAGCACCTCGTGCAGCCGCCGGGGACCCAAACCGGTGCCCGGCGCCGCGCCGCCGGCGGTGGTCGTGGAGGATGTCACGTACGGATAGGTGCCCAGATCCACGTCGAGCATCGCGCCTTGCGCGCCTTCGAACAGCACATTGGCGCCGTCCACACTGAGTTGCTCGAGAATGCCGGTAACGTCGGCCACCAGCGGCTTCAATCGTTCGCCCAAGCTCAAATTCGATTCCAGCACTTCTTGGAAATCGACGGGTTTGGTCTGGAAATAGCGCTGCAAAACGAAATTGTGATAGTCGAGGATTTCCCCCAACTTCGCGGCAAAGCGCTCGCGGTGAAACAGATCAGCGACGCGCAGTGCGCGCCGCGCTACTTTGTCTTCATAGGCGGGACCGATGCCGCGCCCCGTCGTGCCGATGGCATTCGGGCCCTGCGCCTTCTCCCGTGCCTTATCGAGCGCCACGTGCGAGGAGAGGATCAACGGGCACGCAGGACTGACGCGCAGGCGCTCGAATACCGGTATGCCCTGCCCGATCAGCATCTCGGCTTCCTTGAAAAAAGCCTCGAGCGCCAACACCACGCCGTTGCCGATCAGGCACTGCACATGCGCGTGCAGAATGCCGGAAGGAATGAGCGACAGAATGGTTTTCTTGCCGTCGATGACCAGCGTGTGTCCGGCATTGTGGCCGCCCTGAAAGCGTACCACGGCCTGCGCCCGATCCGTCAGGAGGTCGACGACCTTGCCCTTGCCTTCATCGCCCCACTGCAGGCCGATCACAACCAGATTTTTACCCATTTCGTGCCATCCACAGCAATGCCAGTCCCGCGACCATACTGATCAATCCGCCCCAACGAAGTTGCGACGGTTCTGTCTTCGAAAGCTTTGCCATCAGCCGCTGCGCAGCGGCTGGATTGACGAAGGGAAGAATTCCTTCGAGCACCAAGTACAGGGCGAAGGCGCCGCCCAGGTAGCGGGCGAATTCAGTCCAACCGATATCCATTGTGACTTTGAGGGCCTAGCGCTGTGGGGGTGAGGGTTGCGTCTGTGGTTTGTTGAAGTACTTGAAGTACGCACTGTCCGGGGCAATCACCAACATGTCGCCTTGAGTACCAACGGCCGCTCGGTATGATTCCATGCTGCGATAGAAGCTGTAGAACTCCGCGTTCTTCGAATACGACTTGGCGTAGACCTCGCTGGCCGAAGCATCGCCCTGTCCGCGTGTCTGCGCCGCTTGGCGTGCCGCGTCGGCCAAAATCTCGGTTTGCGCCTTGTTCGCCTCGGCGCGGATGCGCTCCGCCGCCTCCACGCCCTCGGCGCGCAGCTTGGCCGCCTGCGCCTTGAAGTTGGACCGCATGCGGTCGAATACCGAATCCTGCACCTGCTGCGGCAGATCGATCTTGGTGATGCGCACATCGACGAGCTCGATGCCCAGCTGTTCCGCCAGCGGCCGCGCCGTTTTCATCATGGCACCGGTAAATTCCGCGCGCTCCGCGGTGATCACCTGCTGCAAGGTGCGCTGCGTGACGACGCTCTTGATGCTGTCTTTGACGGTCTCGCCCAAGCGGGCATTGGCCACCTCTTCGGTGCCGCCGGTGGCCTCGTAGTATTTGCGCAAATTCTGGATGCGCCACTTCACGTAGAAATCCACATTGAGCTGTTCCTGCTCGCGCGTCAGGAAATGCTCCGACGGATACATCTGCGTCAGGATGCGCGCATCATAGCGGCTCACTTCGTTCACCAGGGGAATGCGAAAATGCAGCCCCGGCTTGTAGTTCGAATCGACGATCTCGCCGCCGATCGATTTGATGGCCAGTTCGCCCTCACTCACGGTGAATACGCTGGCCCGCACGATCAAGATAACGGCCACGACGGCCAACAGGATATACAGCAGCCGGTTTTGCATCAGCGCACCCCTCGCGCCCGTGCGGGGTCTTCGACCGGCGTCACCTGGATCTCCGGCAGCCGCGGCGGCGCCACCGTCATGGTGTCGTTCGGATTGGAAATGGACTGCGGTCCCGCCGAAAGCAGTTTTTCCAGCGGCAGGTACATCATGTTGTTGCCGCCCTTGGTGTCGACGATGACTTTGCGCGAATTCTTGTAGACATTTTCCATGGTCTCGAGATACATGCGCTCGCGCGTGACCGCGGGTGCATGTTCGTACTGGCTCAAGACCTGGTCGAATCGAGACGTCTCGCCTTGCGCTATTGCCAGCACTTGCAGGCGGTACGCTTCGGCATCGAGGAGATTTTTGGCGGCTTGGCCACGCGCACGCGGCACCACATCGTTGCGGTAGGTTTCCGCGTCCTGCTGATAGCGCTGGCGGTCCTTGTCGGCCTTGATCGCGTCGCGCTGCGCATCCTGCACCGGATCGGGAACGATGACGTCCCCCAACTTGACGCTGATGATATTCACGCCCATGTCGTAGTTATCGAGGGTGCGCTGCAAGAGCACTTTTGCGCGGTCCGTGATCGACGGATCGAAGGCGAGCGCCTTGTCGAGCGAGGCCTGCCCCACCGCTTCACGCATGGCGCTCTCGCTGACCTGCACCAGTGTCTCCTCGACATTGTTGACCTTGAACAAGTATTTGCGCGGATCAGGCTTGGTGTACTGCACCGCCGACTTGACCTCGACCAAATTGGTGTCGGCCGTGAGCATTCTGGCATCGTCGGTCACGCTGAATTGCTGCGAGACGTTGACGATGCGCTTACTTTCGATCGGCCAGGGCAGATGCCAGTTATAACCCGGCCCGGTGGTTTGCATGTACTTGCCGAAGCGCAAAATCACTGCACGCTCCTGCGCGTCGACGCGGTACACGCCGCTGCCGATCCATACCGCTCCGATCAGAATCAGAATACTGCCCAAGCCCCGGCCAAAGCCGGCAGGACTCTGTCCGCCGCCGAGGCCGCCGCTGCCACCGCCGCGCCCAAACAGCGAACTTAAGCGCCGCTGGAAATTCCGCAGCACATCGTCCAGATCATTCTGCGATTGTTGAGGTCGGTTCCAGGGATTACGTTTCTCCCCACCAGGTTCGTTCCAAGCCATGAGGTATGCCTAAATTTAAGTTGCGGAGTTCGGGATCATGGATGACGGAGCCGCGCATTCTAGCAGGCGGACCGCTGCCTACCTAGCAGGCTTAAGCCACGCGCTGGACAAGGGATTGGGGAGCTTCCACCAAGTTGACGCCCTTGGCGCCCGTAAGTTTGGCAACCTCGGTCAGATCCAGTTCAACATCCATGTCCCAACTGCCGTCTTCGCACTGCCGCTCGGCGCGCACTGCGTTGCGTTCATACAGCTCGGATCTGACTGCGGCGGCCTGCAGCTGCAGATGGAATGTGCGGCGCACCTGATTGGGACGAACGGCATGCGCCATCGCTTCGCGCAGCAAATCCAAACCCTCACCGTTCGCCGCGGAGACCCAGGCCTGACTCGCGACACCGTCGGCCGCCGCAACGGTTTGGGGTTTATCCTGACTCACGTCGATCTTGTTGAATACCAGCAATTCACGAATCTCGCCTGCGCCGATTCCGCGCAGCACTTCGCGCACTTGTTCGATGCGCTCATTGCGCTGAGGGTCGCTCGCATCCACGACATGAAGCAACAAGTCAGCCTCGCGCGCTTCCTGTAATGTCGAGCGAAATGCCGCGACCAGTTCGTGAGGCAGGGCGCGCACGAATCCCACCGTATCCGCCAGCACGACCTCGCCGACGCCGGCCAACTTGACCCGGCGCACCGTCGGATCGAGTGTCGCGAACAGCTGATCGGCAACGAAAGTATCCGAACCCGTCAGCGCGTTGAACAGCGTCGACTTGCCGGCATTGGTGTATCCCACCAGGGCCACCGTCGGCACCGGCACTTCGCGCCGGACATGGCGACCTGTGTCGCGTTGCCGATCAAGCTTTTCCAATCGCGACCGCAACGTGCGGATGCGCTTCGCGATCAAGCGTCGATCGGTCTCGAGCTGAGTCTCACCGGGACCTCGCAATCCGATACCGCCCTTCTGCCGCTCAAGGTGGGTCCAGCCTCTGACGAGGCGCGTTGCCAGGTGCGAAAGCTGGGCGAGTTCCACCTGCAGCTTGCCCTCGAAGCTCCGAGCGCGTTGGGCAAAGATATCTAAAATCAATCCGTTACGATCCAATACTCGACGCCCCGTCAGCTTCTCCAGGTTGCGCTCCTGGCTCGGCGTGAGGGTTTGATCGACCAGGACTAAGTCAGCCTGGTGCGCTTCGGCAAAGGCACGAATCTCTTCAGCCTTCCCGGATCCTACGAAGTATTTGGGGTCCGGGCGCGCGCGCGTGCCGAGCACCGTGCCGACTACGACCGTACCGGCGGAAGCAGCCAGTGCCGAGAATTCAGCAATGTCGTTCGGATCGACGGGATGCCCGATACCGACGCCGACGAGAACGGCGCGCTCACCGCCCCGAGGGCGTTCAAATAACTGCAGAGCACCACCCAATCATTCGACGATGGCCGGTTCCGTCACTTCGCCGTCCTCGCCGGTCGGCAATCGCACATTGCGTGCGGGCACGACGGTGGAGATGGCATGCTTGTACACCATCTGGCTCACGCTATTTCTCAACAACACGACGAACTGGTCGAATGAATCGATCTGTCCTTGTAGTTTGATGCCGTTAACAAGATAAATTGAAACAGGCACCCTTTCTTTGCGCAGGGCATTCAAAAATGGATCCTGCAGTGACTGGCCACGGGCCATGGGTAAAGCTCCTTGTTTTTAGAGTCATTGTACTGCCGTATCACTTCCATGCGGCACGAGGCACATACATTATTAATGCTAGCACAGCGCAGTGGCCCGCGTTAAAGGTAAGACCAAGTTGTAAATCCGCCCTCGGACAGTGCATGTAAAATCGTGCGTGCAACGTCCGGACGCATGGAATCCAACCATTGCGCTTGGTCGCGTCGACGAAGCCAGGTGAATTGCCGCTTGGCGAGTTGTCGCGTCGCCGCAATCGCTTGTTCTGTCGCTTCATTCAACGCAGTTAGTCCCGCCAAATATCGCCATAGTTGCCGATATCCGACCGCGCGCATGGATGGATGTTCCGGGGTCAAATCGCCTCTTTCGTACAGGCTCCTCACCTCTTCCACGAAACCGGCGTCGAGCATTGCCTTGAATCGCTGTTCGATCTTGGTGTGTAAATCGCCGCGTTCAAGGGGGGCAAGAGCAAATTCTATGAGATTGACGTCGGCAAACACCGACACGCGTTCTTGTTGCAGTTTGGAGATGGTCTGGCCGGTGAGGCGGTGGACTTCGAGAGCGCGTTGGATACGCTGCGGATCGTTGACGTGAATGCGCGCCGCGGCCTGCGGATCGACCTCGGCCAGTTCCTGATGGACCGCGGCCCATCCGCGCGTTGCCGCGGTCGCGTCGATGGCCGCGCGCACCGCAGCGTCTGCCTCGGGGAGCGGGGCGATGCCGGCCGTCAAGGCATGGAAATACATCATGGTCCCGCCGACCAGCAAGGGTTGGCGTCCCCGCGACCAGATCTCCTGCATGGCGCACTGTGCTTCGAGAATGAACTCGCCCACCGAGTAACTCATCGCCGCATCGCGGATGTCGATGAGATGATGCGGGACGCGAGTGCGGGTGGCCAATGTCGGCTTGGCGGTGCCGATGTCCATGCCGCGATAAACCAGCGCCGAGTCGACACTGACGATTTCCAGGGGCAGTTCCTCCGCCAGCCGCAAGGCCAAATCCGATTTGCCCGACCCGGTCGGTCCCATCAACAATACCGCCGAGCGGCGATTCTGCCCCTGTGGCATCAACGCCCGCGCAGAAACAGTCGATCGAGCTCGCTCATGGATAGACGAACCCAGGTTGGGCGGCCGTGATTGCATTGATCCGCGCGCTCGGTGCCCTCCATTTCGCGCAGCAATGCATTCATTTCCGGCAAGCTCAACACACGCTGGGCGCGCACGGCCGCGTGACAGGCCATGGTGGCAAGCAGGTGGTTGATGGATTCCTCGACGCGCCGCGAGTGACCGGCCTCGAGCAAGTCCGACAGCACGTCGCGCACGATGCCTGCCGGGTCGCGGCCGGCCAGCAGTGTCGGAATCGCGCGCAGCGCCAATTGATCGGGACTCAAGCGCGTGACGCCAAATCCCAGCGCCGCAAATTCCTGCAGATGCCCTTCCGCGACATCGGCCTGCGCCGGCGTCACATGGAGGATTTCCGGCATCAAGAGCTGCTGTTGCGCTGTTTGTCCGGCGAGAAGCTTCTTCATCCCTTCGTACATGATTCGCTCGTGCGCCGCATGCATGTCCACCAGCACCATGCCGTCGGCGGACTGCGCCAGGATGTAGACGCCGTGAAGCTGCGCGATCGCATAGCCCAAGGGCGCCGCCGCCTCATGAGAGCCCGGCTCATGAGACCCATTGCCGTTGAGCGCGCCTGCTCCGGGCCAGTCCTCGCGCACGGCGGCGTTGTCGGGACTGACGTGACTGCGATAGGCGTCCGCGGATGCGCGCTGCGGCGCCTCCGGCAGCATGAAACGCGCTTGGGCCGGACCCGCGGTGCCGGCGAAGCGGGATGCGCCCGTGAGCCAGTCGGCCGGTGCGCTGCCGGTGGATTGCGCCGATGGGCGCGTCTCCGCCAGCACCTTTTCCAGGGTGCGAAACAAAAAATCATGCACGCGGCGCGAATCGCGAAATCGTACTTCCAATTTTTGCGGATGCGCGTTGACGTCGACCCCGTGCGGATCCATCTCCAAGTACAGCAAGTAGGCGCAGAACCGGCCGTGAAACAGCACGTCGCGGTAGGCCAGGCGCGCGGCGCCGACCAACACCTTGTCGCGCACGAAGCGTCCATTGAGAAAAGTGAACTGCAGGTCCGGCTGGCTGCGCGAAAAGGTCGGCAATGCCAACCATCCCGTTAGGCGCAAGGATTCCGTGTCGTGGCGCAGTTCGATGACATGGCCGGCGAATTCCTCGCCGCAAATTTTCGCCACCCTTCCTAACCGCTCCGGCTCGCTGGTTGCCGCAGGCAGCGTCCAGATGTTCTTGCCGTTGTGGACCAGGCTGAAGGCCACGTCAAAACGCGACAGGGCCAGGCGTTCCAGCATGCGCACGATATGCTGATATTCAGTGTTCTCAGCGCGCAAGAATTTGCGCCGCGCCGGCACGTTGAAAAACAGATCCCGCACCTCAACGCTGGTGCCTTGGTGGTGCGAAGCAGGCACTGGCGCGCTGAGCTCGCCGTCGCGGGCTTCGATGCTCCAGGCGTGAGCTGCTTGGCCTGAGCGCGAGGTCAGCGACAAGCGGGACACGGACGCGATACTGGGTAAGGCTTCGCCGCGAAATCCCAAGGTCGACACCTTTTCCAGGTCGTCAAGCGAGGCAATCTTGCTGGTGGCATGCCTGGCCAGCGCCAAGGCGATTTCCGGCGGATTGATGCCGATGCCATCATCGCGCACGCGGATCGAACCGCAGCCGCCGCGCTCTATCTCGACCTCAATGCGCCGCGCGCCGGCATCGAGTGCATTTTCCACCAGCTCCTTGACGACGGAAGCCGGCCGCTCGATGACCTCGCCGGCAGCGATTTGACTGATGAGGGAGTCGGACAGGAGTTGAATGGGCAATGGCGACCTCGAACAAGCGCATTTTCGCACAAGCTCGAGGTTTGGGGTGCGCGCAAACGATTGCGCCCGTGATCGTGCCGGCGTTCGCCCGAGACAGGCTGTCTATTCGCCCGTTCCGCCGGCCCCGGCCGCCAACACAGAACGCGCGGCATTGCTGCTGGCGAGCTGCGCGATCCGCGTGCCCATCGGCGGATTGGCATAGAAATAATCGTGCACGCCTTGATGAATCGCAGCGGCGAGCCGCGCCTGGTGCGCCGGCATTCGCAATCGCTGCTCTTCCTGCGGGTTCGATATATAAGCCGTTTCAACCAGCATCGAGGGAATGTCGGGCGACTTCAACACCATGAATCGCGCCTGCTGCACTTCGTGCTTGCGAACCTCGCCGGCCTGAGTCAGTTGGTGCAGCACGCGTTCGGCCGCCACATGGCTTGCATTCAGCGAAGCCGATTGCGACAGATCCAGCAGCACCGAGGCGAGCACATCGTCCTTGTCGTCCAGCGAAACCCCGCCGATCAAATCCGAGGCGTTTTCCCGCTCGGCGAGCCAGCGCGATGCCTCATCGGTCGCGCCCCGCTGCGACAAGATGTACACAGAGGAGCCGTCGATACTGCGGTCGTGAGTCGAATCGGCATGAATGGACACGAACAGATCCGCCTGCTGCGCGCGCGCCCGGCGCATCCGATCGCGCAAGGGCACGAAGTAGTCGCCGCCGCGGGTCAGAATGGAGCGCATGCCGGGTTCCGCATTAATTTTCATCGCCAGCTCTCGGGCGATCGCCAGCACCACGTCCTTCTCGCGCGTGCCGTTCTTGCCGATCGCTCCCGGATCCTCGCCGCCATGGCCGGCATCGATGGCGATGATGAGATCGCGTGCATCCGTCGGGGCGTGCTTCACCTTGATCGGCTGGTCGGCGCGGGCAGGTGCCGCGACACCCAGATCGATGACCAAGCGATATCCGTAGTGCGCATTGGGCGTGGTTAGAAAGCTCTTGGCTTGGATGGGGCGCGCCAGATCGAACACCAGCCGAAGATTCCCCGACGCATTGCGCGACATGCGCACCTGCTTCACCGCACCGGCACCGGCCGGCGGTTTAACAGCGCCCCTGCCGAGGCGAGCGCCCGAGACATCCAGCACCACCCGCTCCGGATTGTGCAGTACCAGCAAACTGTGTTGCGCGCGGCCCGACAAGTCCACCACCACGCGTGTGCTATCCGGCCCCGCCCACAAACGAACATCGCGCACATCGACTGCAAAGGCTGGCGACAGCAGCACCGCAGCTAGCAACGATCCCAGGCAGCACTGCAATAGACGGCTCATGCCAATAAGTTAACGCTGTTTCACCGTATTTTTCAAGTTAAATTAGATACATAGGGCACTAAGCTAGTGTCAAGTCCCAGCTTCGCGAGCCATCCCGCGCCCACATCGCTGCCGGCACGCAGCGATGCCACGCGCGATTCACCCGCATAGCGAAGCTGCAAATCCAGATCGGCCGGCGGCACGGCGCCCCCGCCCTGCTCAGGCCACTCGATCAGCATGAGGGAGTTTGGCCCCGTCAGATCGCGCAATCCCAACTCCTCGACCTCGGCACTGGAGCGCAGGCGATACAGGTCCACATGGACCAAATTGAGCGCAAGGGTGCTGTAGGTATCGACCAGGGTGTAGGTCGGGCTGCGCACCGTGGCCGTTACGCCCAGTGCATGCAGCAGGCTGCGCGCGCAGGTGGTCTTGCCGCTGCCCAATTCGCCGCGCAAGTGAACGACCGCTCCGGTGCTGAAGGCAGAGAAAGCACGGGCGAGCGCCGCGCCCAAGCGTTCAGTGATACCGCTGTCGGGCAAGGCGAAATCCAGAGGGGCCGTTGGCATGGGTTTATTATGAGGCACATGACTGCCGCATTACCTGCCGCGCACCTCGACCCCGCCACGCTGTCGTCTTCTGTGCGGGCTTGGGCGGCGGAGTTAGGATTTACCGGCATCGGCGTGGCCACGATCGATCTGCCCGCCGACGAAGCCTTTTTTCTTGATTGGCTGCGCGCGGGATTCAACGGCGAAATGGGCTACATGTCGCGCCATGGCTCAAAACGCAGCCGGCCGGCGGAACTGATTCCCGGAACGGTCAGCTGCCTCAGCGTGCGCATGGATTACTGGCCTGAAGAATCTGCCGACGCCTTAGGCGTGCTGGCCGATGGCAACTTAGGCTACGTGTCGCGCTACGCCCTGGGGCGCGACTATCACAAGGTGCTGCGCTCACGCCTGCAGAAGCTCTGCGATCGCATTCAAGACGCCATCGGTCCTTTCGGCTATCGCGTCTTTACTGACAGCGCGCCGGTGTTGGAAAAGGCCCTGGCCCGAAATGCCGGACTGGGCTGGATCGGCAAGCACACGAATCTGATTGATCGCAATGCCGGGTCGTATTTTTTTCTCGGCGAAATCTATCTCGACCTTAAACTGCCGGCCGATGAACCCAGCACCGCGCATTGCGGCACGTGCAGCGCCTGCATGCCGGCCTGCCCCACCGGTGCCATCGTCGCGCCCTATCGTCTCGATGCCCGTCGCTGCATTTCCTACCTCACCATCGAGCTGGCCGGCAGCATCCCGGTGGAATTTCGCCGCGCCATCGGCAGTCGCATCTACGGCTGCGATGATTGCCAACTGGTCTGTCCCTGGAACAAATTCGCCCGCCCCACGGCCGAGAAGGACTTCGCCGTGCGTCATGGCTTGGATCACGCGCAACTGGTCGATCTATTCGCCTGGAGCGAAGCGGATTTTCTGGAAAATACCCAAGGCAGCGCCATTCGGCGCATTGGCTACGAGCGCTGGCTGCGCAATATCGCCATCGCGCTGGGGAACGCGCCCCGCTCGTCGGCAGTGGTCGCGGCGCTCCAGGCCAAAGTCCAGCACCCCTCTGCGTTGGTTCGCGAGCATGTGCAGTGGGCGCTGGCGCAGCACCGAGAGGACGCCAGCGCTTCGGCTCTGTGATTATGATCGGTTGGTGTAGCGGTCGCCCGGAAGCGTAGGACGCCTCGAGGGAACAAAAAAGGCACAGTTCCCTCGAGGCTGCCTACCCTTCCTGACGAATGCTCGCACCGATCGATATCACGAAGCCGATGCTGCCGGCGGGTGTGGGACGGTCACGCGTAACAGTGCCGAGACGCCTAGCTCGCCGGCAAGAAGCTGCTGCCGGCGGGATTGAAGAAATGTCTGCCGCGCCGGGCCTTGGTGATTTCGGCGAACAATTGCGCGTAGTCGCTCTCGCTGTTCACCGGATCAATGGCCGCCGAATTGACGATCAACAGCGGCGAGGCGTCGTAACTGTGGAAGAATCGCGCATACGCCTGGGTGAGCTTTTCGAGATACGCGCGCTCGATGTGCTGTTCATAGCGAATGCCCCGCTTGGCGATACGATCCATCAATACATCGACCGGCGCCTGCAAGTACACGACCAGGTCAGGCTTCGGCGCGTCCACCACCACGCGCTCGTACACCCGCTCATAGAGCGCGTATTCCGCATCGTCCAATGTGACCCGCGCAAATAGCCGATCCTTCTCCAAGAGATAATCGGCCACGCGCACGGCGCCGAATAAATCCTCCTGGCGAACGTCCTCCAGTTGACGTGCCCGCTGAAACAGGAAAAACAATTGCGTCTGAAATGCCGCGGCGCGCGGATTCTTGTAGAAGCGCTCGAGGAAGGGATTCTGATCGGCTTGCTCCAGAACGAGCTGGCCGCCCAGGGATTGACTCAAACGGCGCGCCAAACTGGTTTTGCCGACGCCGATCGGCCCCTCCACGACAATGAATCGATGCGCTGGTGCAACTGCCATTTACAACTCTTCTTCTTACTCTAGGAGAGAAATCCCTTCGCCGCCCGCGTCCCGTTTGAGATCGAGTACTTGCCCAATCCTTAGGATCTTGATCGTCGGCGCAATATCCGCCAAAGGATACAGGACGAAGTTGCGCGTCGACACTCCAGGGTGCGGCACCGTCAAACCCGGCTCGTCGATGGCCGAATCTACCATCCACAACAAATCCAGATCGATGACGCGAGGTCCCCAGTGCTCTTGCCGATCGCGGCCCATGCTGCGTTCAATGCCGAGCAATCCGCTGAGCAAATCTCTGGCCTCAAGCTGCGTGAGCAAGCCGACGGCGGCGTTGACGAAGTTCGGCTGATCCTGAGGCCCCATGGGACGCGTCAGATACAAATGTGAGCGCAGTTCGACGCGCGTCGCGTCCAGTGCCTTCATCCGCTCGATGGCCTCGATCACGCGTTCGCGCGGTGAATCAAGATTGCTGCCGATCCCCACATACGCAGGGCGCCAGAGCGGATTCATCGCTAACTGCGCGCCGCTCCGCCGCGTCGCCGGCGGCGGCGGCGACGGCCAGGGGCAGGGGCAGCCGTGCCTCCTTCAGCCGCGGGCTCGGCGGGACGTGCCTGGACCAACGCCACCCTCTCCTCTTGCGGCAGCACTTGAATGTCGGTCCACCACTTTGCGAGCTCAGGATCCGCCACGCCGACTTGCGCGCGCAACAACAGGAAATCATAGGCAGCACGAAATCGCGGGTGCTGCAGGAGACTCAAGGATTTCACGCCGCTGCGCCGATTGAACCTCGGCTGCAGCATCAACAGCTCACGCATGGGAATGGCAAAGCGCCGGGGTATCGCCACGCGCGACTGCTGTGCGCGCAGCACGGTGTCGCAAACCTGCATCAGCAATGCAAGATCCGGTGCCGGACCCGCTTGCCTCTCGTTGAGCTCGCGCAGCACCGCACTCCACAGCAGCACCGCGAACAGGAAGGTGGGTGTGACGGGCTTGTCCGCCGCGATGCGCGCATCGGTATTGGCAAGGCCCAGCTCCAGCATTTCGCCGGCATAGGCATAGGGAGCCAGCGCAAAGGCCGCGGCGGACTGGGGAAACAAATGTTCGAACAGACCGTATTGCTGCAGCAGCCGGTACGCCTTCGCGCCGAATCCCGATAGAAACAATTTCAAGACCTCATCGAACAACCGCGCGGGCGGGACACCGTCCAGCAAGTACGCCAGCTGTTTGATCGGCCGCTCCGTGGCAGGCTCGATGGAGAAATCGAGCTTCGCCGCGAAGCGCACCGCCCGCAGCATGCGCACGGGGTCTTCGCGATAGCGTGTTTCCGGATCGCCGATGAGCTTGAGGCGGCGCGCCTTGATATCGCTCACCCCATCGACGAAGTCCCAAATCGAGAAGTCCTCGATGTTGTAGTACAAACCATTCGCGGCGAAATCACGCCGCCACACATCTTCTTCGATGGTGCCGTAGATGTTGTCGCGAAGGATCCGCCCTCGTGGGTCGAAGGCGCGATGTTCGGAATCGCTGGGCGGCGAGAATTCAGCGACTGCGTCGTCAGGACCCGGGTCGGCGCTGTTTCCAGACTCGCCCGCGGCCTCGCCGTCTGCCTCGCCGTCTGCTCCGGCTTCCGCGCCGGCCTCGCCGGCCTCGGCATCCGCATCTTCCGCGTCCTCGCGCTCCGGCGCGGCCGTGGCTCGAAAAGTCGCCACCTCGATGATCTCGCTGCCGAAAAACACGTGCGCCAGTCGAAAACGCCGGCCGATCAGCCGGCAGTTGCGAAACAGCCGCCGCACCTCTTCGGGCAGCGCATTGGTCGCCACGTCAAAGTCTTTTGGGCGAAGCCCCAGCAGCAGGTCGCGCACAGCACCGCCCACCAAAAAGCCCTGATATCCAGCCTCTTTGAGGCGATACAGCACCTTCAATGCGTTGGGCGAGATCGCCGCACGCGATATCGAATGCTCGGATCTGGGGATCACTACGGGTGCGAGTGGAGTCGACGATGAGTTCAAAAAGAGGGGTTCCGCTTGAGTCCAAAAAATTGGCCCGTATACTACCAGCCCTCTTGGGTCCCCAAGGCCCAAAGATCCGCCAGTCCGCTCCCTTCGTCTAGAGGCCTAGGACACGGCCCTCTCAAGGCTGTAACACGAGTTCGAATCTCGTAGGGAGCGCCATAATTGTCGCGGATAAGCTGAGGGTTCGACAAATCGACCGTCCGGGCGATTTGAACGCCCAAAGGGCGACCCCGCAGGGGCGAGGCCGAAGGCCGAGTAATCCCATAGGGAGCGCCAATTTTGCCGCGGGTAACGACAAGCTCCGAGTTCGACGACGACGCGTAGCGGCGGCGATCGCCCGCAGGGCGACCCCGCAGGGGCGAGGCGCGCAGCGCCGAGTAATCTCGTAGGGAGCGCCATACAATCAATGACTTACGCTTGACCCGGATTCAAAAGTGAAAGCCAGGTGAAAAGTTCCGGCAACCTAATTAGCTTAGATTTTCTTTTGGCGGCTCCGGCTGCGTTTGCCCACTGAGCGGCGGCCCGCATCTCCGTGTCTTGCTAGCGGCCGGCAGGTAGACTTCCAGCTTCCGCACAATGATCGAAGCTCAATGATCCATTCCGTAAAAATATCTGGTTATCGAGCGCTCCATGATTTCTCAATGGATGGTCTCGGTCGCATCAACCTTTTGGTTGGTAAGAATAATTCCGGCAAAACCTCAGTTTTAGAAGCACTCTATCTGTTGGCAGCCAACGGTGACCCATGTTCCAAACTTGCCCGCCAAAATTCCGGAATCGGGACTAATTCTGGCAACCGCGCGAGGCACCACTTTTGGAGTCTGGATAATGCCCGACAACAAGAGTCGCGGAATGCTTGAGACGTTTCTTCAAGGGCTGGTGCCCGCAGAACAGCGTGCACTGATGGAATATTCCGAACGTGCGGCGCACGAAGCCAGAAACCACGGCGCAAAATATACTGATGTGCACCTGCCCAAGGCGGTTGTTCACGGGTGGTTGGCATGGATGGAACCTCCGGGCAAACCCTTTGGCATAGCTTTCCAAGAGCGATTCTTTGACGCCAATGCGGCAGCGGCATCCGCATTTCAAAGTTGGTTTCGCCGACTGTTCGAGTTGTAACATTTGGTGGTGCTGAATGACGGTCAAAAGTTGCGCATGAGCCGCTACCAGCGCGAGGTCGCTCGGCGGCTGGGGGTTGCCTAGCACGCGCCGTTGCGCAGCGCAGGCGCTATACTCAGCCGGTGAAATCGGCCTCCCGTCCACCCATCCAAAGAGGGACTCACCATGGCCACCGAAGCTCTTCATTTCAGCGTCTGCAGCTCGCGCCCGCCCCGTAAAACCGATTGCGATTCACGAGAAATTGCGATGGGGCAGCTCGAGGCCAACATCAAGAAGGCGCGCGACACAGGCGGCTCCGCAGGCATGCTCGACAACGGCCGGTGGGAGCTGCATTTTCCCCACTCGGCAATGATTCTCTACTGGGTCGAGGATTCCGACGGAGACGTGCAGAAGCTTCCGTGATGTAGCCAGTTCTGTGAACCGGTTCCGGTGCCGGCGGTCATCCGATCCGCGGCTTTCGCGTTATTCTATGCATCGTGAACCCTTTATTTCACAGACCGCTTTTGTGCCTGCTGGCTCTCGTCAGCGGACTCGCGGCAGGCCGGACGTCGCGAGCTTCTGAGCCGGTTCCAGTTTCCGCCATGCAATCACTGCGCGAAGGCGGATGCGGTGGTGTCTTGCCTCCCGCACGGCCACTTCACCATATTGCCTCATTGGATAAAGCGGCCGAACAATGGGCCGCCGGGCGTTCGCTTAACGTAGCAGCCGAACGCAGCGGCTACCGGACAGAAACCGCGGCAGGATTGCACATCCGCGGACCTGGGTCAGCCACCGTCCAGCTGCTCAAACAGGCAGGCTGCCGCACCGTAACCAGCCAAGCGATGCACGACGTCGGCGTTTACCAACGTGGTTCCGACACGTGGCTGGTACTCGCGTCTGCCAATGTGACGCCCGCCCTGTCACAAGCGCCGATCCTGGCGACGCGTGCACTGCAATTGGTCAACGAAGTTCGCGCGCGCGGCGCACGCTGCGGCGAGCGATCCTTTGCGCCCGCGCCGCCCGTGAAATTGTCCGACACTCTGGCGGGTGTTGCGTTTGGACACGCGACCGACATGGCGCGGCACAACTACTTTGAACATGAGGATCTCACGGGCCATTCGCCGGCGGATCGCGTGCGCGCCGTCGGCTATCAAGAAAAGCTGGTGGGTGAGAATATTGCCTACGGACCGAAATCAGCCGATGAAGTGGTGCAAGGTTGGCTGGATAGCCCGGGTCACTGCGAAAACATCATGGACCCAAGGTTCGCGGAGATGGGAATTGCGTTTGCAGCGGGCAAGTCTTCCAGACGCGGACTGTTCTGGGTTCAACTGCTGGTTGCGCCCAAGGCTTAAGGCTCGGCGCCGCTACTGCTGAGCAACGACCGGCGGATGGTGCTCCACCGCGGCGCGCATGAACGCAGGATCCTTGGCATCCATGCAGACAAAGGTCAGGTCTTCCTGCTTCGGCGACCAAGCGTGCTCGCTGGTTTCAGCAGACTGGCGAAACATGACGTTCTTGGCCATCTTGTCGCAGTATTCGCCGGCGACCCGGAGCGCCTTGAGATTCGTATCTGCCTGCGTTTCGTAGCGGGCACCGAAAACGCTCACGTGGTACGCATCTTGTCCCGCCGGAACGACGCCGGTGGGAGCCGTCGCGCAGCCGGCCAACGTTGCGGATGCCAAGATTCCAATCATCCACTGCGTTTTGCGCGCTGCCATAGGAACTCCTTGAGACTCGTCACTTCGTACCATAGCGCGGCGTTCACCTGGTCGTTCGTGATGTCCGGCACGATTCATGGCCCGTAAATGTGATCGCCATCACGCAGCGAGGGACGCCGCTGCCAGGTTTGTCATAATTCCGTCCGACGTCGCCGCACGAAGAACCCGTTGAGATAATTTCGCGTAATTTTTTACTCCGCCTGGAAATCTTGCTCATGTGTATTGCCGCGTAACCCGCGAGCGCTGATGTCTCTCTGCTGAGATTTCAAATATCAAACGCAGCGCACTTTTCTCGAGATGACGCGAATTGATTTTGGTCAATTCATTTTCCGCGGGGCACGGCGCGTGTCGCGCGCCGATGGCATCTGCGCTCCTACGCACTGTTGCCGTTCTTAGACAGCTTTCTGCTGCGTCGCATGCCAGTGCGATCTGCGTCGCGTGTCAACGCGAGGCGCAATGCGCCGTTGATGCATGCAGTAGCGGCGCAAGCAGCGCGGCATCCGACAAGAATTATTTATCGTCAAATTAGAGGAGAAACCGGTCATGGTCTCGAATACAACCCGATTGCTGGGCTTGAGCGTTGCCGCCGCAGTGCTCGCCGCGTGTGGCGGAGGTGGCGGCGGAACTTCCATGAATCCGCCCACGAACACCGCGCCCCAAAGCGTGCCGATGTCGATGGTGATCAGCGATGCATCCAGTGAGGACTGGGCCACGATCGGCGTGAAGATTCTCTCGATTGCGCTGGTACCGCAAGGCGGCGGCAGCAATGTCACGGTGTACACGGCGCCCTCGCCGGCCCCGGTCGTCAACCTGGCGCAACTCGACCAGATCGCGGAAATCCTCGGCAACGTCACGGTGCCGGTCGGCACCTACACCGCGGCGGTGCTCACCGTCAGCGCCAATCCCGGCGACATCTTGTTGACCGTTGCAGCCGATCCGGAAACCGGATTTGCCGCGGCTCCCGGTACGAGCATTCCCGCGTCGCAAATTCAGATTCAGCATACGAAGGGCACTTCGCCCAATCTCACCGTACCGGTTAGCGTCAACTTCGATTCACCGCTGGTGGTGAGCGCGAGCCAGAGCAGTGCACTGGACCTGGAATTTGACCTGGCGCACCCTGCCTTCATCGTCGGCCACGTGCCGCCGGGCGTCGGTGCGACGCAGTGGGCCGTGAATTTCAATGGCCCTGTGCGTCACCATCCGCTGCATGCGTTATCGCGCTTGGTTCTGCGGCACATGTATGGCGATGTGACCGCAATCGCCAGCGACAATTCCAGCATCACGATCACCAAGGAGTTTCCGACGGAACCGGCCGTCAACCCTGAGACCGCGGTGGCCTCGACTCAGTCGCTGCAAATTCTGGCTGACAGCACCAACGGCACGATCTTTTACGACGTGGATGCGAAGACTCACAGCGTCATCAAGGATTTCTCCGCGGAAGGCTCGCTGATGGGCAAATTCGTGCGCATTGCGGCGCGCTATCAGGACAATGGCACGCTGGTCGCGACGCGCATCTGGGCCAGCAGCCAGTTCAACAGTGTGTGGTTGAGCCCCGAGGGTCATGTGTTGCACGTGAACACGGGCACCAACGTCGTGACCGTGGCCAGCGAGTCCGGTCGAGGCGTCGATCTCGTGGTCGACGGCAACACGCAATTCTTTTTCAGGCAGCCGGAAAGCGGCCTGGCGGATGCGACGCCGATTGCCACCGGAACCGCGTTCCTCACCAAGCATGACCTGGTGCGCGGCTTCAAAGTCCATGCCAGCGTCGTGGACCCCTTGGCCACGCCCTTGGTCGCACAGACCATTGATATCGAAGTCGCCGCGTACGATGGCACCATATCGGCGCCCAACATGACCGGGTTCACTGACACGCGAGTGTTCAAGACGGCCACCGATGATTACTCGGTGACTCTGAAGTACATCGACAGCGCTACGGCGAATGGCACCGATCCGATGGGCAATCCGATCACCGGCTTCCAGTGGTGGAATTTCGCCTACCCGACCGTGGTGAACAGCGGCATGAACGCCGTCACCAACTTCATCGCGGCCACCAGTGGCAGCGTCAACTTCGGCGGCTCGGTGGGTGCCGTGCCTTCCCGCGGCGTCAGCTTCTCGAGGTGGGGTGACACCGCCAATGCCGGCGGCTGGTCTGCGTCTGCGACCATCCTTACCCCCTCGCTGCTGCCGCTGGGCTTCGTGGCCACCGGATTGGTCGGCAACGCCTTTACCATGAGCATCCCCGGCGGCGCCAACGCTCCCACCATCGACGTCAGCTCAACCAGCGGCACCGCCACCTTGGTTTATCAAGTGGACATGACCAACGGCGTGCTGACGGTCAGCCCGATCGACATCACGACCTCCAGCGGTCTGGCCGCACTCACCAGCGGACTCACCACCGGGGCACCGGTCAAGGTCTACGGCGTACCCCAGGCCGACGGATCGCTCAAAGCCTACGTGATCGCGTACTTCACGGGAGACTTGCCCGGACAATAAGGACATCGGTAAGCGTCGATCGCCGTGCGGCTCCAACCGCACGGCGATCTTCTTGACGCCCACGCCGAATTCGTACACGTTCTCACCGCCGCGATAACCCGTGATCACCAGCGCGGCTGCCGCCGCCAAGAGCACGATGACGAAAACCCAGGAAGGCCGAGACGCTGCCGCAGTGCCGGCGCCCCGCCAGACGGCCAGCAGCACCAGCGCCAACGTGGAAAACATCGCCCATTTCATGTGCAAGGAAATCGCCTGGCGAGCGGCGGCACCCACGTCCAGGTCGAGAATCGCTCCCAGTCCCGTCGCGAGGGCGAACAGTGCGGCGATGGCACCGAGACACAGATTCCAGGTCCCCACCATGGCAGCGGTCGAGGCGACGGCTTCACTGCGCAGCAGCCGCGCCGCGAGCAACAGCGGCGTCGCGACCAAGACCAGCGCGAGCGGAAAATGCACCACCAGGGGATGCCATCCGGGCCAAGGACTCATGTGCCGCTCGGCGAGGACAGCTGAGCGCGCCACCAGGCGATGGTGTCGGTGATCCCCTCGCTCAAGGTAAACCGCGGCTGCCATTTCACTTCGTCGCGCAGACGATGAATATCCGGCACCAACAGCGGCGGCTCCGCGGTGGGTGCGCTGCGGGCGCCGAGCCGCACGAGATCGGGTCGCCCAATCTCGCGCGCGATGCGCTGTATGAGATCCGCCAGTGCAATTCTTTCTTCAGCGCCGATATTGACGGGTCCTTGGATGCCGCTATCCAGCAAGCTGGCAAAGGCCGCGCCCACATCGGCGACATGCAGGAAGCTGCGCACCTGCCGTCCGTGCGTGCACAAGGCTTCTTGATTCAGGAGCAAGTGCCGGATCACGGAGGGCACCAGGCGGTCCGGATGCTCGTAAGGACCGTATTGAAAAAAGATGCGCCCCCAAGCTGCCGAGAAATGCTCCTCTTTCGCGAATGCCGACAAGTACTTTTGTAACGTGATCTTGCTGGCCGCATAGGGACTCAAAGGCGCTGCGGCCGCATCGGCCATCTGCGTCCCGCGCTCCTCGCACACACCGCCTTTGGACCAATCGTACTCGACGCAGCTGCCCGCCATCACCGCGCGAACGCCGCCGAGTGCCCGAAAGCGGCGCAGCAGATGCTCGCTGGCGGCGCGCCAGCGAAAATTATCGGTGCTCTGCCAGTACACGCCCGGCGTCGCAATCCATGCGAAGTGCAGCAGGTGAGTGGGCACCACGCGCTCCATCAACGCATCGACGTGAGACGCATCGAGCAAATCGGCCACGTGCCGCGTTACGCCGTGCAGCTCGGCAGGAACACTGCCCGGGGCGGCACCGGATAGCACGGCGTGCACCTTGTACCCTGCTTTGAGCAAAGGCGCCACGCTCCAGCGGCCGATGAAGCCGCCGGCGCCGGTGATCAGCACGCGCTTTGACGCGGTCACTACGGCGCCGAGACGTCCAGCAACGGATAGGCGGCATCGCGGGGCGAGATTACCGTGGGCGTCATCGGCCATTCGATGCCGAATGCCGGGTCGCTCCAGCGAAACCCTTGTGCAAACTCGGGCGCGTGCGGAATGGAAATCATGTAGTACAACTCCGCCTCGTCGCTCAGCGTGATAAAGCCATGCGCGAATCCCGGCGGAATGTACAAGGAGCGGCGATTTTGTGCCGTCAATGCGGTGCCAAACCAACGCCGATAGTGGGACGACTGCGGCCGTATGTCGACGATGACATCGAAAACCGCTCCCGCGGTACAGCGCACCAGCTTGTGCTCCTCGTGCGGCGCCCGCTGATAGTGCAGACCTCGCAGCGTTCCTTTGCGGATGTTGTAAGACACACTGCACTGGCGCAGCTCGGCGCTCAAGCCCTTGGCGGCAAATTCATCGGCACAGAACGCGCGCGCAAAAAAACCCCGGTCATCCGCGATCGGCGCCAAGTCGATGAGGAAGGCGCCCGGCAGTGGTGACTCCGTGAATATCATGGTCAGCCGTAGACACGCACCAAAGGCACGGGCGTCACGAATCGCCCGCCCCAGGCCTTGATGCCATCGAGCTGCAGCCGGATCTCGTCGCGAAGATTCCAGGGCAGGATCAACACGTAATCCGGCTTCGCCGCCATCAGTTCCTCCGGCGACACCACGGAAATGTGCGTGCCCGGCAGCAATTTGTTCTGCTTGTGCGGGCTTCTGTCCGCCACAAAGGCAATGTCCTGCGGCGTGACGCCACAAAAATTGAGCAGCGTATTGCCTTTGGCCGCGGCGCCGTAGGCGGCCACGCGCTTGCCATCGCGCCTCGCGCCGGCCAGAAACTCACGCAAGGAATTCCGGCACTCCTCGACGCGTGTTGCAAATTGCTGGTAGGCAGCGAGGTCCGCAAGTCCGGCCGCGGCTTCCTGCGCCCGGACTTCGCTCAAAGCAGCACTGTCCTCGAGGTCCGAGCGGTGCGCATGGGAGGCAAATATTCTTAATGAACCGCCATGCGTGGACAGGCGCTCCAGGTCGTAGATCCGCAGGTGATGACGGCGGAACACCTGTTCGATCGCATACAAAGAGAAGTACGAGTAATGCTCGTGATAGATGGTGTCGAACTCGACGTGCTGAATGAGTTCGAGCAAGTGCGGAAATTCGATGGTAACGGTGCCGGCCGGACGCAGCAGCAAGGCGATGCCTGCGACAAAATCATTGAGCTGCGGCACGTGCGCCAGTACGTTGTTGCCAATGATCAAATCGGCCTGGCGTCCCTGGCGCACCAGGTCCTTCGCCACGGTCTCACCGAAAAACTGCACCAAGGTGGGTACGCCGATCTTCTGCGCAGCCGCCGCCACCGTATCGGACGGATCGATGCCCAGAACCGGAATGCCCATCTCCAAAAAATTCTTCAGCAAGTAGCCGTCATTGCTGGCCAGCTCGACCACGAGGCTGGTTGCCTTGAGCGCAAAACGCTGTTGCGCCATTTCACAGTAGGCCTTGGCGTGCGCCAGCCATTGGTCCGAGTACGATGAGAAATAGACGTAGTTGCCGAACAACTCCTGCGGTGCCACGTCGTAATCCAGCTGCACCAGCTTGCAGGTCTCACACACCTTGGCGCGCAGCGGATAGCGTTTCTCTTGGACAATCGCGGCCGGCGAATCAAGGAACGCATTGGACGCGGGCTGAAGACCCAAATCCGCCATCGTCACAGTGAGACGGCCGTCGCATGAACGGCAACCGACGACCGGCCCTACCATTGGATCGCCATCCTCCGTCGGTCCGCCATCCGCCATCCGAGCGCCGTACTCCATCGCATGGCTATCCCTGCCACAGTTTCCACGGCGCCGCGCCGCTCTCCCACAGCGAATTCAAGTGTTGCTTATCGCGCAGCGTATCCATGGGTTGCCAGAAGCCCCGATGCACCCAGGCGGCCAGTTGACCGTCCGCAGCCAGATTTTCCATCGGTTCCTTTTCCCAAACCGTATCATGGCCGTCGATGAGTTCCAGCACGCTGGGCTCGAGAATGAAGAAGCCGCCGTTGATGAGGCCCCCTTCGGCGGATGGCTTCTCCTCGAACGACACGACTTTGGCATCCTGCGTCACGATACGGCCGAAACGCGCCGGGGGTCTGACGCAGGCCACCGTGGCCTTGCGGCCGTGAGCGATATGGAAGGCGATCTCCGCGCCGATATCGATGTTCGACAGGCCGTCTCCGTAGGTCATGCAAAACGGCTCACCGACGGTCAAGTACTTGCCGACCTGCAACAGCCGGCCGCCGGTCATGCTCTCCTCGCCCGTATCCACCAGCGTGACCTTCCAGGGTTCCACACGACAGTCGTGATACTCGACGCGGTTTTCCGCCATATCGAACGTGACATCGGCCTGGTGCAAGAAATAATTCGCAAAATATTCCTTGATCATGTAGCCCTTGTACCCCAGGCAAACGATGAACTCCTTCACGCCGAACGAGGCATACAGTTTCATGATGTGCCACAGAATGGGCCGCGTGCCGATCTCCACCATGGGCTTGGGACGCGTATTCGATTCCTCGGCGATGCGCGTGCCCTTGCCGCCGGCCAGAATGACGCACTTCACGCGGGCAATGCCGGCAGCGATTGATACTGCACGATCTGCGCTTCGGAAAACTTCACCATATCCTCCCCTGCCGCGTACGCTTCATACCAATCCGCCGTCCATGCCAGTGTTTCACCGATGCCGAGCCGCGGACCCCACTGCAATGAACTGTGCGCCAGCGCCGATGAGAGGGTGAGCGCGGCCGCCTCCCTCGGATTCACGCCGGCGTCGCGCCGCCAACCGGGGCGGCCCGAAAACCTCGCACTGAAGGCATCCACCACCTCGTGCACCTTACAAAAGGATGACGGGTTTGGACCAAAATTGACAGCGCGCGGTACACTGGCCGGCGTTCTCACCAATGCCTGCGCCAAGGCCAGATAGCCGCAGAGCGGCTCGAGCACATGCTGCCATGGCCTGACCGCATCGGGAAATCTCAACGTCACCGGCTCATTGGCGGCAAGCGCCCGAACGCAGTCGGGAATGAGCCTGTCTTGCGACCAGTCGCCGCCGCCGATGACATTGCCGGCGCGCACCGACGCAATCGGCGGTCCATCGCCGAAAAAGCTGTCGCGGAAACTTCCCGTCAACAGCTCCGCGCAGGCCTTGCTGTTGCTGTAAGGATCATGACCGCCCAGGCGATCGCTCTCGATGAATGGGCGGCCCTCATCATGATTTTCATACACCTTGTCGCTGGTCACGACGAGCACGCATTCCACATGTTTGAGCGTCCGGCACGCCTGCAACAGGATCCCCGTACCCAAGACGTTGGTCGAGTAGGTGGCGACCGGATCGCGGTACGATTCCCGGACCAGCGCCTGTGCCGCCATGTGAATGATGACCTGCGGGTCCGAGCCGATCAACGCTTCGCGGATTTTTGTATCATCGCGTATGTCGCCGATGTGCGAGGTCGACTTGACGCCCACGAGATCGAACAGGCTGGGATCGGTGTGCGGCGCGAGCGAATAGCCGGTGACCTTCGCGCCCATCTGGTGCAGCCAAAGACTCATCCACGCGCCTTTGAAGCCCGTGTGACCGGTCAGGAACACGCGGCGATCCCGCCAGAATTCGCGCATGAGCTGGGTAATGTGTTATCCCGCCTTCTTGTCCCAGTAGGACTTCAAGAGCCGCAAGTACGGTCGCGCCCCTCCCACCCGGAGCGCACCGCTCAGACGGACCTGCAATGTCCAAGACTTGGCAAAGCGGCGCAGCATCAAAAACACATCCTTGTACTGGCCGCGCCCTTGAGTCGAATAGGCGATTTTCAGCGCATCGCAGATGATGGCCAAGGGCAATTTGTAGATGCGTGAACGCGCCACGAAGGGATCGTGCGCACGCGCCACAAAACTGCGGTCAGTGACGAGAATCCAAGTGGCCACACGTTCCATGAGAAATATCTTCATATGCACGTCGCGCCGGCCGCGATACTGCGTCGGCGTGCGCAAAGCGATCCCCAACGGATCTTCAGGCAATTCGGCGATGGCAAATAGCTGCTCGGTGACGGCCAGCCATGCCCGCCAAAATCTTGGTTTGGCAATGAAGTAGTTGGAATGCACCGTGTTCCTGGAATCAGAAACGAGATCCTCGAGCGGTTGCGAGTGATGGATCCGCGCAAAGAAATCATTGGCCACTTGCAGCAAGCCGGGATGCTCGGCATTGCCGTGCTCGAACACATTGAGAAAGAAGGCGCTGTTATGAATGCTGGGGCTGAACAGTGCAACGTCCGCAGCCGAATCCGATGCTTGAATGAAATCGCGAACGTCCGCGGCGCTCAAATTGGTTTTCAGCTTGAATTTCGGCGAGAGAAAGCCGTAGAAGGCGTTCTCATCCAATTTTTCATTGAGCAGGAATGTGCGGATGGGCCAATATTCGTACCAATCTGGCCGCGGGTTCGCCGAGTTGTCCAAAACACCGAAGCCAGGATCTAGTTCTTGACGCGATGTGTAGTGGTTGAGGATTTGGTAGGTATGCACAGCATGCATGGCGGAAGCATACCGATTTAACGAGGCCGCCGCGAGATCATACCGTGACGATCCGGGCGAGCAGCTCGAGATAGTTCGCGCGGTAGCTGCGCAGCGAATAGCGCTGCTCGACGTGCGCGCGGCCTTTTGCGCCGAAGCTTGCGCGCAAGTCCGGCGACACGATCAACCGTTCCAAACCACGTTCCCACGCGTCGACATCGGTCGCGTGAAAGCCGTTGATCCCATCGAGCACGGCTTCCATGTTCGCCCCCACGGGTGAGGCCACGCAGGGCAGCGCGGCGGCCATGTACTGCAGCAGCTTGAACGCGCACTTGCCGCGCGACCAGGCATCGTCGGTGAGGGGCATGACGCCCATGTGTGCGCCGGCCAAAGACTGCGCCTCGGTGGCCGAACTCCAGGGCACCCGCTCAATCGTCACGTCGCTCCAATCGGGAAACTCAGAGCAGATCACGCGCAGCCTCAAGGTGGGGTGCCGCTGGGTCAGGCGCGCCAAGGCAGGCCTGATCATACCCAGGTAAATCAGATTTTCGGGACTGCCTATCCAAGCGATCGTCGGAGGATCGTCGGGTCGTGCCGTGGCGGGCAGGTAGCACGCCGTATCGATCGAGGTGGGCAGCACGGCCACTTCCCGTGCCGAAGGGCGGGCTACCGCGGCGAGCACGTCGTTGCCTGCGGCGACGGCATCGACCCAGCGGCAGGTCGCTGCAAATTTTTGCTTGCGCCACGCGGACTCGTCCGGCGCATCCCCGAGCCGCCGCGGTTTGCGCACATAGATGGCATCATCCACGTCGAATGTGCGCCGGCGGCTGTAGGCGGCAAATAATCGCGCTTCGATCGCACTGAGTTTGATCTGATGCAACACCGTGACGTCCGCCCAACGAAACAGTTCGCGCCGTTCCCAGGTGCGCAGACCGTAGCGCCCGCTCGGAAATTGCTCGGCGCGAACCTGCCAACCCGCCTCTTGCAGGGGCTCAACCAGGCTGCGCATGCGGTGCCGGAACGAGGGCTGATCAAGACCATATCCCAGTAAAACGATGTTCGACATGCTATGCGCCCAGAGCCGTTTTCATCATGCGCCTAAACCGTTTTCATCAGCTGAATCAGCGCCGAGAGCGCGATATCGATGCCATCGGCCAACTGAAGATCGGATGCGCGGCGCGCCAGGGCCGCGCGCTGAAGATCATCGCGCAGCAACTCGCCCGCTGCCTGCACCATGCTGGTCGCATCGAGCTTGGCCGCGAGCGCCACGCCGGCCTCGATGCAGCCTTGTATGCGCCGCGGCTGATCTTGCGCAATCGGAACGCCGATGCAGGCGCAGCCGCTGGCAATCGCCTGCAGCAGCGTGGAACCGCCGTTGGTGATGACCAGTCGAGCGCCGCCCATCAATGCCGCGAGATCCGCTTGCGGCAACGCGTTGAAACAATGCAGTGGCGCGCGAGGCGCGCGGGGGGCGCTTGATGATTCGGGCGGCGGCGAGCTGACATCCGCCGTACCCTTAGGACCCACGAACACGGTGAGAGTGCCGCTTTCCGCCAGCGTGCTCGCTGCCGCGAGAAACGTCGCGGTGGCGTCGCTTGCTCCTGGATGGCCGGTGCCTCCGCCGGGCACGACGAGGACATAGGTCTGAAGGTCCAAGCCCTCGCGCGCCAGGATCGAATCCCTGCTCGATGGGGCTCGCGACAAAATCACGTCGAGATAGCGCACCACGGGTCTCTTAAGCCAGTCGAGCTTGAACCGCTCGAGAAAACCGAAGCGGCCGGCGATGAATTGCGGATAGGCAATCCAGTGCTCGTCGATCAAGCGCATCCAACGCCATCGAAACGCCTTGCGTCTTTGCCGGGAGCGGGAACTGATGAACACAATGCGCGCGCCCGCCCGAATTCCTGCGCGCAGCTGCGCCGTGCGGCCGGCGTTGTCGAAAATCACGATGTGGGGTTTGAGTTCTTGGATCGACTCGGTGACCGCCGCGGTGTGAAACGTGGGCGATGAATCCAGCAAGGTCGCCGGAAACGGCACCGTGGCGGCGTAAGGGGCCTGGCGGCTCAAGATGAAATGGATATGGGCTTGCGGCCACTGCCGCCGCGCGGCCTGCGCAATACTCAAGCTGCGCGCGTATTCGCCCATGCCGAACGCACCGGAGACCGGAACGAACAGGATTCGCGGCGCTTCAACCAAAGGCCGTAAACCAGCGGTCCAGCACCAGCAAGGACCAGGCCCGCCGGAATTCGGTGCCCACCGCTTGGTGCAGCACACCGCGGTCCATCAAGCGCCGCACGGCATCTTGCAGCAGCTTTGGGTTCTGCCTCAACCAGCGGTGCACCGGGAGCCCAAAGCCTGACTTGGGCCGGTTCAAATGATCGGGCGGCAACCGCGGCTCCATCAATCGGCGTACCAGTAATTTTCCGCGCCGGCGCCGTTCATCGACCAGCAGTTTCGGTTCGACGCTCAACATGAATTCGACCAGGCGATGGTCCAGCAGCGGTGGCCGCACCTCCAGAGAATGCGCCATGCTGGTTCGATCCACCTTGGTCAACAAGCCTTCCGCCAGATCCGTGTTCAAGTCCAGCCACCGCAGCTGCTCCAGGGCCCCTAGGTCCTCGCGCCAAAACTGCCGATAGAACCACAGGTAATCGTACTCCGGCTCTTTCCAGCTTGGGCCCAGCAGAGCCTCGATCTGCTGCCCCGTCATTCCGCCCAAGGCTGCGGCAAAGGCCGGAAGTCCCACATAGCCACGGCGCTGCATGGAAGAGGCCAGGCGCGACAGCGGCGGCAGATAACGGGCCAACGATCGGTTCAACAGATTCGAGCGCGCGCCGATGCGTGACCAGTACCGCGGGTAGCCGCAAAAAATCTCATCGCCACCCTCGCCGCTCAAGGCGACCGCGACTTCGCGGCGCGCAAACTGCGCAATCAAATAGTTCGACCAGGCGGCGCTGTCGCCAAAAGGCTCATCGAAGAGCGCCGGCATCTGGTCCAGTGCGCCGGCGAAATCCGCCTGCGGCGCCATCATTTCCAAATGTTGGGTGCGTAGGTGCGCCGCAACACTTCGCGCCGCATCCGCCTCGGAGCGAGCACCCGCCTCGAATCCCAAGGTATATGTACGCGGCGCGTCCAAGTAGTAAGCCGTCAGCGCCGAGTCGACACCGCCACTCAAGAAAACCCCCACCGGCACGTCCGACACGGTGTGCTGCGGGATCACCTCCCGCAGCAACGCATCGAGCTGCTGCACGGTTTCATCCGCACTGCGCTCGACAATGGCCGTCGATGGATTCCAGTAACGCTCGACGGTCAAGCTGCCCGCGTGCCAGGTTAGCGTGTGGCCCGCCGGCAATTTGCAAATGCCGCGATAGATGGTCTTCGGCGCAGGAACATAGCCGTGAAATAAAAAGTCACGTACCGCGCTTGGATCGATGTCGGGTGTGCCCAGCAGCATCAGGGCCTTGAGCTCCGAGGCGAAGGCGATGCCGTCCGGCAACAGGCGGTAGTACAGCGGCTTGATCCCCAGCCGATCACGGGCGAGGAGCAGGCGCTTGCTTTGGGTATCCCAACTTGCAAAGGCGAACATGCCGACCAGGCGACTCAAACAGGCGCTGCCCTCGGTCGCCAGAAGCCTCAAGAGCACTTCGGTGTCGCCGGTGGAAGCCCAAGGTCCCGGCAGCGCGCTGCGCAGCCGCTCGTGGTTGTAGAGTTCGCCGTTGTATGTCAGAACCTGCGAGCCGAACAGCATCGGCATGCGGCCGGCATCCGTTAAATCCTGAATGGCCAACCTACGGTGGGACAGGGCAACACCCGGCTCACTCCACACACCGTTGCCGTCGGGGCCTCGATGCAGCAAGCGTTGCGCCATGCCCTGCGCAATCTCTGCACTTGCCGACGGACCGACGATTCCTGCGATGCCACACATGGCCGCAGTTTAACGCGACGCCGTCGCGATGTACCGCTAGCCATCGGGCAACGGTTCGTTTAGGGTGCACCTCGGAGCTGAAATGACATGGCAACACCCGCCGATCAACGATTGCTGGAACTCTTGGGCCGGTGGCTCGAGAGTCTCGAGCTGCATACCAAGTATTCGTCGCTGGACGACGACAGCTATTGGAAAATTCAACCCTGGTCTGAGCATCAACGGCCGACGCGTTGGATCATCGAT
>JALYIH010000120.1 GCA_030775865.1 Pseudomonadota bacterium
TCGCAGGATTGTCTTCGGGCGGCGCGGCCCCCCGTCGGACCGGTGCCCGCTTGAACGTGAGCGGCAGGAACAGATCGGCTTTCTTTTTAGAGCGGGTCAAAACGTTCGGCTCCTTGAAATGGCGCCATGGCGCAACCTTGGGCGTCGCAAAATTATCCTAGGCCCAAGCGCGATAACGGCCTGAACGGCATCGCCTACGATCCCCTGCTTGCAGGCCTGCAAAGCGATCCTCGCTATCGCGCCTTATTGAAGAAACTCGAATTGTCCGACTGAGCGCTCAACTCCGATGGACGGCCGCCTCACTGTGCCGCCGACACCGTGTACGGCTTCACCTACAATTGGTATGGTTATCAGCGACTTGTTCCTCGAGGTGAGTACTCGATAGGCTATTCACGCCAATGTACGCTGGCGTACAGATGGCCGGGTTTCCTAAGCGCAGCATCAATGTTTACGTGCGCACCTGCAATCGTCTGAACCGCAATTCTGCAAGGATCGACTTATGAAAACGAAAATGGCGCTAACAACGTTGGCTTTTTGCGCTCTATTCGCCTCTGCCACAGTCATGGCACAAAAGGATTCCGACACGGACCGCTCTCATCCAGGGCACTTCGTTAAGGATTCGGCGATAACCACAAAAATTAAAGCAAAGCTAGCGGCGGACCACATTACGAGCATGGGACGAATCCATGTCGATACGGACAAAAATGGCGTCGTATGGCTCAGCGGAACCGCAAGAACACAGGCGGCGATCGACCAGGCAGTGTCAATTGCACAAAATACGGAGCATGTAGTCTCGGTGCACAACGACCTTAAGATCAGAGCAGACGACTGAGGGTCCGAGGCGCGCCCGAGTCGCGGGTGCGACGCGAGATCGGGCCGCTGTACCGGCATCAGCGTCAAAGTCACACGGCTGCGGAAGCAATCTCGCGCACGATGCGTTTGGCATTGCTGATTTCGGCGACGCGCAGATCGTCGGCCGTTTGCAGGTTCAACCAGGAGCGTGCGTCGCCGCCAAAATACCGGGCGAGACGCATGGCGGTATCCGCCGTCACACCTGCGCTCACGCACCACATCATTGATACGCGGGGTCGGCACGCGCAGTGCCTTGACCGGCGCATTGGCACTCATGCCAAGTGGTTTCAAAAAATCCTCTCGAAGAACCTCACCCGGATGTACCGGGCGCATACCGTTTCTAAACATCGTGTTCACCATTAGTGCTAGTCCACGATCTCATAGAAGCCCGAGCGCCCGCACGCAGCTCAGGCGCGAGTTCGGCGTTGCGGAGCCAGTGAACGGCAGCATCTTGAGCAATGCTACACTTTGCAATGATCCGCTCTAAACGATCGAGTAGTAAAACATGAATATGGATTTAGATCGCCGCCAGTTCCTCGCCGGCAGTGCGAGTGCCCTATCGATGTCGCTCATACCGGCGAGCCTGTGGGCCGCCGCCGACAAAGACGCGGCGCCTGCTGCACCGGTGGCGAGAATCGATGTGGTGCACGACACCTACTTCGGCGAGACCTTGAGCGATCCCTATCGCTGGATGGAGAACAGCAAAGATCCCGACTGGCTGCCGTTCTTGAAGGGACAGAACGACCACACCCGCGCCGTGATCGATCCACTGCCCGGCCGCGCGGCACTGCTCAAGCGTATCGAGCAACTTTCGGGCGAGGCGGTGGCGACATCGCGGGTGCAGCGCGCCGGCGGCAGGGTGTTTATCCAGCAGCGACCCTTGGGTGCCGATAATTTCAAGCTGTTCGTTCGCGAAGGCTTAAGCGGCAGAGGTCGCGTGCTGGTCGATCCGACGGCCATGAGCAGCGCCAAGAGCCACGTGTCGCTGGACTGGTGGCGCGCGTCACCCGACGGAAAATACGTGGTGTATGGTCTGTCGAAAGACGGCAGCGAGGACTCACTGCTGCATGTTCTCACCGTCGCCGACGGCAAGGATCTGCCCGAAACCATTCCCAACACCGAGGGCGCCAATCCGCAGTGGCTCGATGACGGCAGCGGGTTCTTTTACACCCAGCTCACCGGGGCGGTGGCGACGCCCGAGCGCTATCTGGACGCGCAGGCCCGTTTTCACAAGTTGGGCACCGATCCTAAGTCCGATCCGATTCTCATGAAGCGGGGCTTGGTCGCTGGGATCGATTACGACAAGATCCAGGTTCCGACGATCGTCACTTCGCTGGGTTCCCGCTATGCGGTCCTGCAACTTGCCGATGTCAGGCCCGAGGCGCGCGGCTTCATCGCACCGCTCGCCGATGCGATCACCGGTAAGGCGAAATGGGTTGCCTTCGCCGGCTTCGAGGATGAGGTGACCGATTTCGAACTCGACGGCAACGATTTGTACTTGCTGGTCAACAAAGGTTCGCCGCGCGGGCGCGTCGTCAAGACCTCCGCGGCCGCGCCGAGCATCGCGAGCGGCACGGTGGTGGTGCCGCAGAGTGTGCTTGTCATCGAGAATACGGCGCGTGCGCGCGACGGCATCTATCTGAGAATCATGGATGGCGGCATCAGCCGTCTGCAGCGCTTGGGGAAGGACGGGAAGGTCACCGACATCGCACTGCCCTTCGACGGCACGATCGGTGCGGTGTTCGCCGTATCCACTGAAGAAGGCGTGCTGATTTCACTGCAAGGCTGGCTCAATCCCGCCGCCATCTGGTCCGTCGACACCGGCGGCCGCCTCGCCGATACCGGCATCACGCCCAAACCCGCCATCGATGTCAGCGCCTACGAAGCCAAACGCTTCTTCGCCACCGCAAAGGATGGCGTCAAGATTCCGTACACGCTGATTTATCGCAAAGGCATGAAGCAGGACGGCAACAATCCGACGTGGATTTCCGCCTATGGCTCGTATGGCCTGGCTGCCTACACACCGACCTTTGCCGGCCGGACGCTGGCGCTGGTCGATACCGGCGCCATCGTGGGATACGCCAACGTGCGCGGCGGCGGTGAATATGGCCGTGAGTGGCACAAGGCGGGACAGCTCGCCAACAAGCCCAACACCTGGCGCGATCTGATCGCGGTCTGCGAAGAGCTCATTGACAAGAAGTACACCTCATCGAAGCATTTGGGCATAGGCGGCCGCTCCGCCGGCGGCATCACCGTCGGACGCGCCATGACCGAAAGGCCCGAGCTGTTTGCCGCCGTGATCGACGGCGTGGGCTGGTCGAACCCGCTACGCTACATCGTCGAACAGGACGGCTACGGCGAAGAACCGGAATGGGGAGCCATCTCCGATCCTTCAGGCTACAAAGCGCTCAAGAGCATCGACAGCTATCAATCGGTGAAGGATGGTACGCCCTATCCAGCGGTCCTCTTGACCACCGGCGTCACGGACCCGCGGGTCGCGCCCTTTCACCTCGCCAAGATGACGGCGCGATTGCAGGTGGCATCCACCTCGGGCAAACCCATCCTGCTGCGCGTCGACTACGACGCCGGCCACGGCATCGGCTCGACTCGCGCCCAGCAGGATCGCGAAGCGGCCGACACCTATGCGTTTCTGCTGTGGCAGCTGAAGGGCGCGAAGGCTTGAGATAGCGTACGCGCCGTCAAGCGTACCAGCGAATCCGAATCCGCGCAGGTCAGGCTAACGTCGCTGACCACCGACAATTGCGGCCGGACAAATGTCAGTGTAGCTAGGTAGAGGCTCATATTTACATAAGCTAAGCGATCCAGGTGGCGCAAGGAGAGAAAGGCGATGAAAGAACCCACGCTGAAATTTTCCGTGACTTGCCCCAGTTGCGCATCGGAGTGCCTTGCAGAAATTTCCATCGCCGTGATCGCCAACGCGTTACTGACCGAGAAGAGCATTCGCCTGTACTCGAGTTGCCACGATCTTTATTGGACGGCAACATTCGTCGAGCGCGAGCAATTGCGCAAAACCCTGAGTACTCTGAAGGTTGAATCGCGACACCGCACGCCTCTCCAGCTCGCCTCCTACTCCCGCGATCCATTGCGAAAGAGCGGTTGCCGTTAGCGTGCCATGACAGAACGCCTACTCAAATTCCCTGTCAAATGTCCGATCTGCGGGACCAAACTTCGCGCATGAGCAGGCCTATACTTAGGATCTAACTCGCGCGATTGCAGGGAGCACCCTTTTGACGATGACCTGGGTGTGGTATCTGCTGTCGCAGCATCCCGCCGAGGAAGCGACGCTGCACAAGGAATTGGACACCGTGCTCGGCGGCAGAATTCCGACGGTAGAGGACCTACCGAATCTGCCCTACACACGCATGGTCATCGAGGAGGCCATGCGGGTCTATCCGCCGGCGCCCGGGATCTCCATGCGGGAGGCCAAGGAAGCCGACGAGCTGTGCGGATTCAAGGTGACGCCGGGACAACAGGTTTTAGTATCGCCGTGGATACTGTATCGCCACCGCCGTCTCTGGGATGATGCGGAGCGCTTCGACCCGACGCGTTTTTCCAAGGAGGCGAGCGAGAAGCGCCCGCGCTTCGCGTACCTGCCCTTCGGCGGCGGTCCCCGCGTGTGCATCGGCGCGACCCTCGCCATGACCGAGGCGATATTGATCCTCGCCGTACTCGCCCAGCGATTTCGCCTGCGCCTCGAGGAAGGGCAGAAGGTTACGCTGCAAACCCGTATCACCCTGCGCCCTAAGAATGGAATGATGACTATTTTGGAGCGTCGCCGACACGCGGATCGCGGTCACGGCAAATTCGAATGAGGGTTGCGCCGATGGTCATTTCGCAATCAGCCACCACATAAACACAAACAGTCCCCCGGCCAGCAAGCACTGCGCGATCACGGAGATCCAAAACGAGGCGGGACCTTATGACCTGCGCCAGCCATTTAAATCTCCGTCCAAGCCCTCAGGAGTCCATGATAGTGCGCCGTCAAGCGTACCAGTGAATCCGAATCCACGCCGCTCTGCGTCAGGCGTTGGATGGTGCCGTCGAGCTCAAAGAGCTGCGCGCGCTGTGCATCGTCGCGAATCAGGCTTTGAATCCAGAACACGCTCGCGAACCGCTGGCCGCGCGTCACGGCAGTGACGCGATGGCGCGATGTCGAGGAGTACACGATCATGTCGCCCGCTGCTAATTTGGCGGTGCGGCTGCCGAAATCGCTTTCGACGACGAGTTCGCCGCCGTCGTAGGCTTGCTTGGCCGATAGGAACAACGTGGCCGACAGGTCGGTGCGAATTTTCTGGGCGCTGCCGGGGATCATGCGCACGGTGCCGTCGACATGCGTGCCGAACTGCATGCCCTCGGCATAACGATTGAACATCGGCGGATACACTTTGTTGGGCAGCACAGCGCTGATGAACAGCGCATTGCGCTCCAACTGAGTCAGAATGAAATTGCCCAGCTCGCGCGCCATGGGGCTGGCCTCGTCGAGCTGCAGATTGTTCTTCGCCGGCGCGCCTTGATGTCCCGCGCTGACGCGGCCGTCCACCCACGGTGCCTGCTCGCTGTTGAGCGAAGCGCGAACCGTCGCCAGTTGTTCCTCGTTCAATACTGTTGGTATGCGTAGAAACACGGGTTACGCGCTTGCAGGCGACAGCCGGCCTGCCTCGAAATGTCGTGCCGGGAGACGCGCTGCCTCGGGACGCGCTACCTCGATGCGCGTGTCCAGACCACGCAGCGCCTGCGGCGCGCCGGCGCGCCGGATCAGATCCAGAACGGCGCTGCGCACCGCCGCCGTGCCGCCGGCAGCGGCGCGATCGAGCCACGTGGCCGCCTCCCCAAAGCGGCCGGCCTCGAGCAACAAGCTGCCCCAATTGTACTGTCCGCGAAAATATCCGGCCGCGGCGGAACGCCGGTACCAATCTGCGGCTGCGTCGAGGTTTCGCGGCGTTCCCCAGCCCTCTTCGCAACATCGGCCCACCAAGCTCATGGCCCGTTCATGCCCTTGCTCGGCCGCCTTTGAATACCAGCGGTAGGCGAGCGTTCGATCCCGCTGCAAGCCGCGGCCGTCCAAGTACAGGTGGCCTAAGTTGTACTGAGCCCACGCGTGACCGGCATCCGCGGCGCGAAGGAAATGTTCTGCGGCCGCCGCCGGGTCTTGGGGAGCGCCCCAACCGTTGTCGAGGCAGCGCCCGACCATGTTGACGGCATCGATATCGCCGCTTGAGGCCGCGCGGCGAAACCATTTGAGCGCCTGAACGGGATCGCGGGGAAGCGCAGTTCCCTGAAGCAGCATGCGGCCGTAGCATAGTTGCGCCTGCGGCAGGCCTTCGATGGCGGCGACGAACACCCAGTCGGCGGCGCGGCGGACATCTTGCGCAAACAGCGCTTGAAGCCGCGGGGTGCTCATTTGACCCAGCAGCGACATGATCGATACGGCTTGCATGGCGCCGTCTTAGAAGCGATAGCTGGCGGTGCCGATGAGCGTGCGTCCCGCGGCCGGCAACGCATGGTTCTCAGCGATGCCCACGAAGTAGATGCTGGTGAAATACAGCTTGTCCGTGACGTTGTTGAGGTTCAGCTGCAACTTGAAATGCGGGTTGAACTCGTACGAGGTCATGGCATTAAACACCACGTACGCCGGCACGCCGGCGCTATTCTCGGTATCGGCGAAACGGCGACTGACGGCGGTGAAGCCGCCGCCGATCGTCCAGGCCGCGCTCGGTTCCACCGTGGTCCAGAAGTTCAAAGCATCGTGCGGTGTATTGGGTGCGAACTTGCCTCGCGATGTGGCGTTGCTGCCTGGCGCTGGAGCGTAACCGCCCTGCGACAAGGGGGCGCTGACGGCGGTGATCTTGTCGCTCAGGTGGGTGTAGTTCGCGATGACTTCCCAGCTTTCCGTGACGTAGCCCTGGACGCCGATCTCGAGGCCCTTCACCTGCTGATCAAAAGGTGACTGCTGCACCGTCGGATCATTCGGATCGGAAATGCGCGCGTTGGAGACGCGCGTGTCGAACACAGCGCCGGTCAACTGCGCCTCGCCGTGCAGGATTTTTAGCCTACCCCCCAGCTCGAGCGTGTTGTTCTTTTCAGGCGAGAGACTTTGATCGGACGGCGCGACGATGAGGTACTCGATCACCGGATTTTGTGAGGTGCCGTACGAGAAATAGTAGCTCTGCTCTGCGTCGGGTTTGTAAATCACCGCGGCCCGCGGGCTGACGAAGGTATCGGTGCGATCAAAAGCCGTGCCCGAAAATACCTCGCTGAAGCTCGACTTGAATCGATCCCAGCGCAATCCGGCATCCACATCCCACTTGGGTCCAAAGGCGATGCTGTCCAAGGCGTACACACTGACATCGCTGCCGCGGCCTTTCGGATTGGAATAGGGCGTCAAGGGTGTGGGCGGCACGAAGAACGGCACGGGGTTCAAGAGCGGCGTCGGCGGTATATCGTCGATTCCGTTCTGGAAGCGGTTCACGTTGGACTGCTCCTGACTCACCTCCAAGCCGCCCGTGAGTGTGTGCTTGAAGGCACCCACATCGAACTTAAGTGTCAGGTCGGTGCGATTGATCGCCAAACTCGTGGTCCCGGCGCTGCTCGGCTGATCGCGGGAAATATCGATGGCGGCATACGGCGTACGCGGCAGCGGCGGCGGCGTGAAATCGTTGCCGAGGAAGGGGCCGGTGACCAAGTACTCGAATCCATAGTTGGCGTAGCGCAGGCTGTCGCTCAAGGTGATGCCGTCTTCGAAATCATGTTCGAGACGGATGGTGCCGATGTTCGTGTTGGTGCGCGTGCGATCGTAGTTGGCGAGCGAGTAGTAGTTGCTGCGCTGGACATGTGCGGGCGCGCCATCGATGAACGGGATGCCGTAGTCCGGAAGATTGTTTTCCTCTTCCTTGTAGTAGCTCAAGATCAAACGGGTCGGCGTGTCCAACCCAAAGCTTAAAGTAGGCGCCACACCGTAGCGGTGGTAGTGAACTTGATCGCGCTCGACCACGCCATTGCTTTGATCCATGACCGTGATGCGCGCCGCTGCCGATTCGCTCAAGGGCACGTTGACATCCCCGGTAACGCGCCCGTAGCCGATCTGGCCGGCCGACACGCTGAAGGCGGCGAGCGGCGTGAGCATGGGCTGCTTGCTGACGCTATTGATGACACCGGAAGTCGAGCCGCGGCCAAAGAGGGCCGAGGCCGGACCTAAGAGCACGGCAATCGAATCGGTATTGAAGGTGTCGCGCTGGTACTGGCCGATATCGCGCACACCGTCCAGAAAGAAGCTGTCGGGAATGGACAGCCCGCGCAAGTTCACCGAATCGCCGTGAGATCCGCCCTCACCGGCATTCAGCGTGATGCCCGGAACATTGCGCAATGCGTCCTGGACGAGGGAGAGGTTCTGCTCCGCCAGCTCCTTCTTGTCCACCGTATCCGTGGCCTGTGAAATGTCCTGGCTCGTATGGATCGCCGTACCCGTGACCTCGATGCTTTGCAGCTTGTCCTCATCGAGTGATGCGGCGTCGTCCGCATGGGCGGGGGCGGAAACCAAGGCCGCGATGGCCGCACCCGCAGCGGCGAAGCGGCCGGGGCCGGGGCCGGGGGCAAACAAATTTGTCGTTGAGGCAGTGGCGCTCGAGGCGGCCTCTGTCGAGGTGCGGCATGTAAGCATTCGATGATCCCAAGGTTAAGTTCGGAAGAATGCTAACACGAATCATTATTATTCGCATTACAGTTCCGCGTCGCATCCGCCACGACCGCTTTCCAGAATTTCTGGCTTACCCGGGCGCTAGCTGCGCGATTTACGCTTGTTTGCGCAGCCCGGCGGGAATCAGAACAAACCCGAGGAGTTCGAAGATCCCGTAGGCAACGAGTGCCATAAGGGCGGCTGGAATGGCGCCGGTGAGGATGGTGGGCACGTCATTTAGCGACAGTCCCGACACGATGGGGGCACCATATCCCCCCGCCCCCACCAAGGCCGCTAGCGTCGCCGTGCCGATGCTCACGATGGTGGCTGTTTTAATCCCGGCGAGCACCGTCGGGCTCGCCAGCGGCAATACGATGCGAAAAAGAATTTGTCTGCCCGTCATACCAAACGCGCGCGCGTTTTCCAGGTGCTTGGGATCGACGCTGCGAATGCCGGTGAA
>JALYIH010000121.1 GCA_030775865.1 Pseudomonadota bacterium
TTCGTGATCCGACCAGCCCCATGATGGCGCGCAGCGTGGTGGTTCGTCCGGCGCCGTTGCGGCCCAAAAGCGTCACGACCTCGCCCTCGTGCACGGCGAAATCCACGCCGTGAAGGATGTGTGATTCGCCGTACCACGCCTCGAGATTGGCAATCTTGAGCATCTCGCGGCTCATCCGGCCGCCCCCGAGAGACCGCTGCTCGACGTGCCCATGTACGCCTCGATAACTTGCGGGTTCTTGGAGACCTCGGCATAGGGACCTGCGGCGATCACGCGGCCCCGCTGCAGTACAGAAATGGTATCCGCGATCGACGCGACGACGCTCATATTGTGCTCGACCATGAGCACCGTGCGGTTGGCCGAGACCTGTTTGATCAGCCGAGTTACGTGCGACACGTCCTCGTGGCCCATGCCTTGCGTGGGTTCGTCGAGGAGCATCAATTCCGGCTCGAGCGCCAGCGTGGTGGCCAGCTCCAGCGCACGCTTGCGCCCGTAGGGCAGATCGGCCGCCAGGGTGCGCGCCCAAGATTGAAGATGCACCTCCGCCAGCAGTTCCAGCGCCCGCCTATCGAGGTTTTTGAGGCTTTTTTCCGTACGCCAGAAATAAAATGAGGTGCCGAGCTTGCGCTGCAGAGCGACTCGTACGTTCTCCAGAACCGATAGGTGTGGGAACACCGCACAGATCTGAAAGGATCGAACAATGCCATGGCGGGCGATATCAGCCGGCTTTTCCCGGGTGATGTTCCTGCCGCGATAAAAAATGGTACCCGAGGTTGGCTGGAGGAACTTGGTCAACAAGTTGAAGAAAGTCGTCTTGCCGGCGCCATTGGGGCCGATAAGAGCATGGATTTCTCGCTGCCGAACGCGCACCGAAACGCCATCGACCGCAACAAACCCGTTGAACTCCTTGACCAGACCGTGCGTCTCAAGGATCACATCCTCTGCCAACGCCATCGCGCCCTGCCCCCGTTCGAATAGCCCCGACGGTAAACTGTTTTAAGCTTCGGTGTCGAGGAAAAACGATGCGGCACTCGAAAGCCGCTCGATAAGGGCCTGGTAGTGCAAAAAACCAGGCGTCCGAAGCCCCGCGATTTTGCCCCGATCGTCCCAGCCCCTGAGTTGCACTGCATCTCGGTAGAACGGTTCGGCTTCGAATGCGAGGATCTCGGCGCCGGACATCGGTCCGCCTTGCAGCTTCAGTGTCTGGATGGACGCAGAACTTAGGCCGGCCATGAAAGTCGAATCGGTCGCGCAGAGATAGCGTTTGGCGGGGACGTGCAAGCGCACCGGCTCGAAAACCTCGGGGCCGAAGCACGTTGCCAACCAACGGCTGCCGCTGAGCTCGTGGTGGCGGTCTTTGCGCCAGTCGGCGATGTCCTCCGGTGCCGGCTCAATCAAGTGGCCGATGTCATGCAGCAGTGCTGCGATGATCAGCGCGTCGGACGCGTCCGACGCTTGTGCGAAATGCGCGGCTTGCAGGCTGTGATCGATCGTGGTCACCGCCTCGCCGAAATAGGTCTCGGCGCCGCGGCTCGAATAGATCGACATGAGGCGCTCAGTAATCATGCCGAGGATTCAGAAATAATATATAATAAAAACAAAGGTATATGGCTCTAACTTAAATCGAAAGCGCCTCATGCTTGCGTCAACGTGTTAAGGAGACCGTGCAGATAATGCCCAGTAAAGTTCCCGAAGGCGAGTCACGCGGCTGGATCGTGCCGATCGGCGGTGCCGAGAATAAGGAAAATGACCGCCATATCCTCGATCGCTTCGTGCGCGTTTCCGGCGGCGCGGAGGCGAACATCGTCGTCATCCCCACCGCGAGCCGCATGCACGAGACAGGACCCCGCTACGAGAAGCTTTTCAAAGAGATCGGCGCGGCGGAAGTTGCCGTGATGGACTTCGATACTCGCCGCGATTGCCAGGAGCCGGGTCGGCTGCAGCGCCTCGAACAGGCGAGCGGAATCTTCTTTACCGGAGGCAATCAGCTGCGCCTGACGACTCTGCTCGGCGGCACGCCCGTCGCAAAACTCATTCGGGCACGCAACGCTCATGGCGTCACTGTGGGTGGCACCAGCGCCGGGGCAAGCATCTTGAGCGAACACATGATCGCCTTTGGCGACGAAGGTTCGGCGGTGATTTCGGGCAGCGTCAGGCTCGCGCCGGGTTTGGGGCTTACCAATCGATTCATCATCGACCAGCATTTTCGCGAGCGAGATCGTCTGGGACGCCTCATTACCGCCCTCGCCTACAATCCCTTTTCGATCGGCATCGGCCTCGATGAAGACACGGCAGCCTTTATAGGCCCGGATGACACCGTCGAAGTGCAAGGCAGCGGCGGGGTGACGATTGTGGATGCCTCCGAAGTCAGCTTTTCGTCCATCAGCGAAGTGAATGAAGGCCAACCGGTATGCGTGCTCGGGCTGCGTTTGCACATTTTGGTTACCGGGGCGACATTTAACTTGCACACACGAGTGGCATCAGCCGGCGGACTCATCAACACCAAAGACTGACCTCCTCGATACAGGGCTGCGGAGCATCCATGCGAATACTCGACCGTTCGGTTTACGTCGGACCCTCCCTGTACGCGCGCTTCCCGGTTATCCGTCTCGACCTTGATCTCGGGGCTCTCGAGGCATGGCCGACCGGCAAGCTGGGCGGAGAATTTGTCGATGCATTGGCAGATGCCTTGCCGGGCCTCGCTTTACACGGCTGCTCATATCGAGAGCCTGGGGGTTTTCTTCGACGCATGCGCGAAGATGAAGGCACGTGGTTGGGACACGTTCTCGAGCATGTAGCCATTGAACTGCAAAATATCGCGGGTGAAGAGGTCACTTTCGGCAAGACGCGCAGCGCAGGCCCGCCCGGTGTCTACACCGTCGTCTACGAATACGCGCAGCGCGACGAAGGTATCGCTGCCGGAGAGCTGGGAGTTCGGTTGCTTTGTTCACTGCTACCGGCCTCCATTCGCCCCGCCGACTCCGTTCCCGATGATTGGAGCTGGCAGGAGGCGCGTGACGAATTCATCCGATTCGCGCAGCGGCGCGCATTGGGTCCCTCGACGTCCTCGCTGGTGCGCGCCGCCGAACAGCGCGGTATTCCCTGGCTCCGCCTCAACGAGCAGTCGCTGGTGCAATTGGGTCACGGCAAGCATCAGCGGCGAATCCAGGCCACCGTGACCAGCGGCACTTCGCACATCGCGGTGGAGTTGGCGAGCGACAAGGAAGAGACCAACAAGATTCTGGCACTCCTGGGTCTGCCGGTGCCGAAACAAGAACTGGTTCAAAGCGAATCGCAGGCAATACGCGCCGCGAAACGCATCGGATATCCCGTCGTGACCAAACCTTATAACGGCAACCACGGACGTGGCATTTCCATTCGACTCACCACCGAGGAGGAGGTCGCGCAAGGCTACGCAGCGGCACGCGAACACGCACGGTCGGTGATCGTCGAGACCTTTCTGGAGGGAGATGACCATCGGCTGTTGGTCGTGAACGGCGATCTCGTCGCGGCAACGCGGCGTACCCCGGGCCATGTCGTCGGCGACGGCGAACACACGATTGCGCAGTTGATCGAACTCGTGAATCAGGACCCACGCCGCGGCGTGGGCCATGAAAAGGTGCTGACCCGGCTGGAACTCGATACGCAAGCCAAAAAGATGCTCGAGAAGGTAACCCTCAAGCCTGATTCGATACCGGACAAGGGGCACCTCGTGCTGCTGCGTTCCACGGCAAATCTGTCCACCGGCGGCACCGCCACCGACGTTACCGATGTGATCCACCCCGACAACCGCGACATGGCGGAGCGTGCGGTCCGTGCCATCGGTTTGGACGTGGGCGGGGTGGATTTTCTCTCGAAGGACATCACCGAGAGCTACCGCACGATCGGCGGCGGAATCTGTGAAGTCAATGCGGCCCCCGGCTTTCGCATGCACGTGGCGCCCAGTGAAGGAACGCCGCGCGACGTTGCCGGGCCGGTCATCGACATGCTGTTTCCGCCCGGCGCATCGGCGCGTGTGCCGATCGCCGCCATCACCGGCACCAACGGCAAGACCACCACCGCGCGAATGCTCGCGCACATCACAAAAATGGCCGGCTACACGCCCGGCTTGACGACGACCGACGGCGTCTACATCGACGGCCAACGCACGGTGCCCGGGGATATGACCGGCCCGGTGTCGGCGCGCATGGTGCTGGCCGATCCGGAAATTGACATTGCAATCCTCGAGACTGCGCGTGGCGGTTTGTTGCGCGCCGGAATGGGTGTGAATGAAGTCAATGTCGGCGGCGTGTTGAACATACAGGCCGACCATCTGGGCCTCAAAGGCATCGACACATTGGAGCAGTTGAGCGAACTGAAGCGAATCGTCGTCGAGGTCGCAACCGACTGCGCGGTGCTGAACGCGGATGATCCGCTCGTTCTTAAAATGGCGAGCCACACGGAAGCGAAAAACATCTGCTATGTGACGATGAATCCCCACCATCCGCTGGTGCGCGAGCACATTCGCGCCGGCGGCAGGGCTTGTGCGCTCGAGGCCGGTGTCAATGGCCAAATGATCACGCTGTACGATCGCGGCGGTCACATCCCGCTGCTGTGGACGCATCTGATTCCGGCAACACTCGAAGGCCGGGCGACGCACAATGTACAAAATGCGATGTTCGCTGCGGGAATGGCGTTCTCGCTGGGGATCAAACTCGATGCCATCCGCCAAGGTCTGCGTACATTCGATTCCACATTCTTCCAGGCGCCGGGGCGCATGAATGTGTTCAATGAGCACCCTTTCAAGGTTCTGTTCGATTATGGGCACAACGCTCACGCAGTGGGCATGATGGCCGACTTGGCGCAACGGCTGGACGTCACCGGACGGCGGATCGTGGTGCTGGCAGGTCCCGGCGACCGGCGCGATGAGGATTTGGTGGCGATCGCCAAGGCTGTCGCCGGCCGATTCGATCACTACTTTTGCCGCCGCGATGACAATTTGCGCAATCGGGCTCCGGATGAGGTGCCGCGCATTCAAGCTCGGGCGCTGCGCGCCGCCGGCGTACCCGAAAATGAAATTTCCATCATTCCAGACGAGCAGGCGGCGATCGATGCGGCGCTGCGCATGGGAGAATCGGGTGACCTGCTGCTGATTTTCGCGGACGCACTGGTACGCTCTTGGAAACAGATCACGAAGTTCAAGCCCACAGGTGCAGCGGTCAAGGTCGTCACGGCGCCGCTGTCGCGCCCGCGCCCCTCCGAAGCGAAATTCGATCCTAGAATCGAGGCTGCCGCTGCCAATCCGGAATTCGATCTCGACGCTCTCATCCGAGACGAGCGCGGTGTGCGGTTGGCACCGGAGAGCGACGACTGAACAGTCCGATTCAACTGCCCTTTGCAGACTCCAGGCGCCTGACAGGCAGTAATCTGTTCTTTGCATCGACCGGCGCGGTGCTCGACGTCTTGGGTATAGCCGTCGATGATGCGCTGCTCACGGGGTGGCGCAGCCGAGTCGAGCGTGCAGGCGCACTGCTCGCCTGGGTCGATAGGCAGACCGTCGCACGCCCGCACGCGAACGGTGTGTTGCTGGCGATTTCGGCACCCAGCGATCAACTGCTGTTGGCGACCGAAGTCAATGAGTGGGCGCTGTGCGCGGCTCTCGTGGAACGCGACCCGGAGCGCTGGGCGGGCCTCAAAGATGCGCTCATCGCCGCGGCATTGGAGGGCGCCGGGCCGGGCGCCAATCCGGCTGCGGAATTTGCGCCGGTGATCGAAGAAGCGGCCGCGTCAGCACGTTTTCAGCGGTTGGCGACCCAGGAGCGCGCTCCCCGACTGCGTGCGCTGCTCGACCTGGCCGCAGCCAAAGCGCTGCCTTGCTTGGTGGATGACACGGAGTTGACCTTGGGTGCCGGCGTCGATGGCCGCAGCTTCCCGCTGAGCGACCTGCCAGGTATCAACGAGGTGCCGTGGGATGAACTCGCGGATATCCCAACCGCGATTGTCACCGGTTCCAACGGAAAAACGACGACCGTCCGGCTAGTCGCCGCATGCGCGCGTGCCCACGGGTGGCAAGCTGGATACAACTGTACCGACGGCGTGTTCGTCGGCGACGAGGCATTGGCAATCGGCGACTATTCTGGACCTGCGGGCGCTCGGATGGTGATGCGCGATCGACGAACGCAAGCCGCCATTTTGGAAGCTGCACGCGGCGGCATCTTAAGACGCGGTCTTGCCATAGCGCGGGCCGACACCGCCGTGGTTACGAATGTCAGCTCAGATCATTTCGGCGAGTACGGCATCGATGACTTGGCGGGACTGGCGGACGTCAAGCTAAGCGTTGCTGCGGTCGTAGCGCCAGGCGGCCAGCTGGTCCTGAACGCGGATGATGCGTTGCTGCGGATGAAAGCGAACGAGCTTGCGCAACGATATGGGCACACTCCAGCGCTTGCCTGGTTTGCGCTGGACGCGGATCAAGAACACTTGCGTGACTATCGTGCGCAAGGCACATCAACGTGCGGCGTGCGGCGGGGGCGCCTGTGCCTGCAACATCAGGGTAACGAATACGATCTTGGTCCGATTTCTGCCATGCCCCTCTCGATCGGCGGTATCGCAGCGTACAACGTGGCCAATCTCGCCGGCGCAGCGCTGGCGGCGATGACGCTGGGCATCCCTGCAGCGACCATCTCGCGGGTGTTCGCGCGGTTTGGCGAGAATCTCAGTGACAATCCCGGCCGCATGATGCGTTTCGAATACAACGGTGCGCAGGTGCTGGTTGATTACGCCCACAATCCCGATGGACTGAGCGGATTTCTGTCGGTGGCGGATCAATTGCGCGGCAACAATGGCCGGCTGGGATTGCTCCTCGGTCACGCCGGCAACCGTCAGGACGCCGACATCGCGGAGCTGGCTCGGGTGGCGGCCCGCTTCAAACCCGAACTCGTCGTGGTCAAGGAAGATGAAGCGCATCTGCGGGGCCGTGCACCGGGAGAAATACCCCGGATCATTCGCGAGGAGCTGCTGCGACTAGGACTGGCCGAATCGGTGCTCCCGGTCCGCGATACCGAATTCGACGCAGCTCGATTTGCCCTTGCGTGGGCGCAACCCGGTGACGTGCTCGCACTCCCGCTGCATTCGCCGAGTGCACGTGCCGCAGTGCTGGCGTTGTTGGAAAAGTAAGACCCAGAGTCAAGCCATCACCCGGCCACGGCACCAACTCAGTCGGTGCGCGGGGCATTGTGCATGTCATGACCTGCCGTCTGCGAATTTGCGTGGTGACCACCCTTCGCGGATGTGCCACGTCCAGTGCCGTGATGCCCGCCTCGTTTCGCAGAATGTTTGTGGCCCAGCGTTGCGTGCGGCTCGGCGGAGTTGCGCGGCACAAACGACGAGGTCGGAGCGCCCCTGGCATTGCAGGCGGTGCCAAAAAGACCCAACCCAAGCAGCAGCATGGTGGCGGCAAAGAATTTCATATTCGCTCCCTGGATGCAGACGCATGCCCCGTGACAGATCTTATGATGGCGGAGACAGCCGCCCGTTGATATGCGCTGCCCCGCAGATTTGTCGAGTTTGGGAGGGGTGTCGCGCGTTATGGTAGATGCACTCGCACATGTAAACTATGCCGCACCTAAACGGAGGGATCATGTTCCGAAACACAGCGGCGATAGCGCTTGTCATCGTATTGGCGGCCATACCGGCGACATCGCGGCCGGCAGCCGGTGAAACCGCGGCACCTCCCCCAACGTGAACCGCAATGTCGTGCGCGGCGTCAACCCTTCCGGCCAGCCTTGGATAATCGCCGACCTTCGCGCCGAAGTCTCGGTCGACGGGCACATCAGGGTCAAGGGCAAGGGCTTGCTGTTGGCCGGTGGAAACCCGATCACGCCGGACGATCATCGCGGGCAGCTCAGGAGGAAACCTTGATGTCGCTTAGCGTAGAGCCTTCCGCGGTTGGTTGCGGCGCGCTGATACGCGGCGTCGATCTTTCCCAGCCGCAATCGCCCGCTGCCATAGATGTCATCCGTCATGCCTGGCTTGAACACCAAGTCATCGGCATTTGCGACCAAGATCTGGACATTTCCGATTTGGAGCGATTTGCCGCGGCACTTGGCCCGGACGGTGACGATCCTTTTATCGCCTCGATCGCAGGTCATCCGCGCGTCGTCGAGGTGCGCCGCGAAGCTGACGAAACCACTGCGGTGTTTGCCGAGGCATGGCACTCGGACTGGAGCTTTCTTCAGTCACCGCCCGCCGGCACCCTGCTCTATGGCAAGGTGATCCCGCCGGTTGGCGGCGACACGCTGTTCGCCAATCAGTACGCCGCCTACGACGCGCTGTCGGAAACAATGAAGGCGAGAATTGCGCGCTTGCAAGGCATTCACTCGGCCCGCCGCAGCTATTCCGCCGCCGGCGTGTACGGCGAGCGCGACAAGGGCCGCTCGATGGCCATCCGCTATTCGGAACGCGCCATGGGCACGCAGCTGCATCCCATCGTGAGGAGCCATCCGGAGACCGGGCGTCCGGCGCTGTTCGTCAACCTGGGCTACACCATCGGCATCGACGGCATGAGCGAAGCCGATGCGACAAGACTCTTGACCGAACTATTCGCTCATCAGACAAGACCCGAGTTCCTGTATCGGCACCGCTGGTCGCCGGGCCTCCTGACGCTGTGGGACAATCGCTGTCTATTGCATACCGCCAGCGGCGGCTATCAAGGTTACCAGCGTCTCCTGTGGCGAATTACGATTGGCGAACGACGTGCCGAAGCGCATTGATCCGAAGCTGGTCCCGACGATCGTTGGCACGCAAATGGCATTGTTTCGGGCCGGCCATGCTCACGCAGGGGTGTGGCTGCTGCTGTCACTCATCCTTCAAATACTGCTCGATGCCGCGAAATTGCCGACGTCCACGAAGTGGTGCATCGGATCATTGAGAAATATCGCTCCGGCCGCGCAGAACGCATCTGGCGCGGTTTAGAATCGCCGGCAAGTAGGAGATGGATTAAGGCCCAAACCAGAACGGTTTGGTCGTGCGTACGATACCTTGTGACTTTTCATGCAGAGGAGAACTTCGATGCGTTTTCAGATTCTGACCCTAGCGCTTGCCGTAACCGGCTTTTGCACCAGCATTTCCGGCGAGGCACAGACGCCCGCGCCGGCGAATCCGCTTGATACCGTCCCCGATGTCATGCCCTTCGATGTCCCTTATGGGGCACCGATCTCGCTTGATCGGGCGGAGAGCGCTATTGCTGCGGCAGTAAGCGAGGCGAAGAAACACCATTGGAAGCTCAACATCGCCGTCGTGGACTCTGGGGCCAATCTGGTCGCCTTCCAACGGATGGACGGTGCGCAGCTTGCATCGATCGCCATTTCAGAGCACAAAGCGCGCGCTGCCGCCAGCTTTCGGCGCGAGACGCGGTTCTTTGAAGATGGGATCCAGCTGAAGCAGAATTACTACACCCTCACGCTCGACGGTGTGATTGCCTCGCGCGGGGGGATCCCCCTCATCGAAGGAGGAAAAATCATCGGCGCGATCGGCTGCTCAGGCGGCACCGGGTCGCAGGATGAAGTGGTGTGCAAGGCCGGCGCAGCCACGATCAAGTAATTCGGTTTAGCGCACCATGGTGAGGATCACTGTACGGGGAAGGAAGGGAACCACCCGAACCGTACGGTGATTCCGGAGAAATTTCATGCCGCCGATCACGACAGACTCCGATGATCCCAATCTTGAACGTCGAGCGCTCATCGGCTTGGCGACAGGCGCAGTCGCGACCGCGGCGGCACAGTCATTTGCGAGTTCTTCATCCGCGGCCCGACCGTCCAACATCGTGATGATGGACGCGGTATCCCTTGCCGATGCCATTCGGTCTCGGCAGGTCTCTTGCGTAGAAGTCATGACCGATTATCTCAACCACATTGAGAAGATAAACCCGCGGGTCAACGCCATTGTCGCTTTGCAAGATCGATCATCGTTGCTCGCTCAGTCCGAGGAGCGCGATAGGCACGTCGCTCGGGGTGAGTTGATGGGTCCGCTGCATGGCTTCCCGTTGGCCGTAAAGGATCTCATGCCCGTCAAAGGCATCCGCATGACCATGGGCTCGCCAATTTTCAAAGACTTCGTACCGGATGCGGATGGCATCATGGTGGAGCGATTGCGAAAAGCCGGCGGCATCATCATCGGCAAGACCAATACGCCGGAATTCGGCTTAGGGTCGCACACCTACAATTCGGTCTATGGGCCCACGCGCAACGCCTATGATCAATCTCGTTCGGCCGGCGGCAGCAGCGGCGGCGCCGCCGTGTCGCTCGCGCTGCGCATGCTTCCCGTCGCGGATGGCAGCGATTTCGGCGGGAGCCTTCGCAACCCGGCTGGCTGGAATAACGTATTCGGCTTTCGTACCAGCATGGGACTCGTCCCGGCCAACGCGCAGGATGGCTGGTTTCCATCCATGAGCGTCGTCGGTCCAATGGCGCGCAACGTTCCCGACTTGGCCATGCTCCTCTCGGTGCAGGCGGGCTACGACGCGCGCGCGCCGCTGTCCACCATCGGCGACGGCAGTGTGTTTCAACGTCGATTGGAATCCGATCTCAAAGGCAAGCGGATCGCATGGTCGGGAGACTTCCAAGGCTATCTGCCGTTTGAGCCAGGTGTGCTGGACGTCTGCACGCGTGCACTGAAGGTTTTCGAGTCGATGGGCTGCAGCATCGAGGAAGCCCAGCCCGACTATTCGATCGAGTCCGTCTGGCAAGCTTGGCTGAAGCTGCGCGCCTGGCAGTCCGGCACCAGCCTTCTCCCCTACTACAAGGATCCGGCAAAGCGCGCGCTGCTGAAGCCGGAAGCCATCTTCGAGGTTGAGAGCGGATTGAAGCTCACGGCGTTTGACATTTCCGCGGCGTCTGCCGTACGAACGGCCTGGTATCAGGCGATGCGACATTTTTTCGACAAATATGATTACTTGATCGTGCCCACCGCGCAGTTATTTCCATTCGACGTCAATCTCCACTGGCCGCAAGAAATCGCGGGCAAGAAGATGCAGACGTATCACGAATGGATGAAAGGGGTACTGCCCATCACCATGAGCGGCTGCCCCGCCCTCGCCGCGCCCGCCGGATTCGGCAATGGCGGGTTGCCGATCGGCATTCAAATCGTGGGCCCGATTCATGCCGAACTGGCATGTTTGCAGCTGGCCTACGGGTATGACACGGCAACCAATTGGTCTAAGCGCTTACCGGCACTGCTTGGCTAACGACGCGACTGCAAGGGCATCAAATGAAATCATCTGTGTTCGTCGGCACGAGTTTGGATGGCTTCATCGCTCGCCGCAACGGCGATTTTGATTTCTCCCGGAAGGCGGCGGAGAGCCCCACGGCTATGATGAGTTCATGGCGAGCATTGACGTGTTGGTAATTGACGGAACACTTTCGAAAATCCCGCTATTCGGATCCCTCCCGCACGACATTCAGCTTCGTCATGTCCAAACCAGGAGCTACCCGAGCGGGCTGGTGAAGAGCGAATACGAGATCGTGTATTAGCCTGTTGCCCCCCTAAAAAGGGCCTTCGCTCGAAAGGGTCGATGAACCCTCTGCCTGACAAGAGATAATTTAACCCTGGCCTCAAAATAATTCGTTTGACGCCAAAAGCGGCTAATTCCTAGCGAATTCGCTGCTCGGTCACCGCCGATGCCGGGGTTGAACTGCCGACAATTGCACCCATATCAGCTGTCTTGGAGCTGCAGCCACTCCCAGGCTACGGCGTTTTGAGGTTTACGGGAGTTTGAACATGCTGGGATCGATTGCCCGCTGGGCGCACAACGTTTTGATTGCCACGATGGCTTTGCTGACGATCGCAATGGTTGTCTCTCTGGTTGGATAAATGTGAGCGGCAAGTGCCGGCTTCACTGTACCCAAATTCCTCGATTGCTGGCCTACCGCGGGCACCCTATGGCTGCTTACGAGCTTCGGCGTCGATTGCCCTCGCAATCTTCACCGCGGTTTCAGCGATGTCGTTTATTCGTGTCGCTACCAGCCCGCTGAACTTGTCGTAGTGCGCCGCCGCCATTCCGCCGGCTATGCTGGCCGCGGCCTGAATAAGCTGTTGGTGATCCATGTTGATCCTCCTCTGATGATTGGTTTTCGATGAAAGATGAAACCGAAGGAACACTGTACGCGGAATGAACGGGCAAAAGAACGCCGCCTCGATGCCGTTTGGCGCGGATGGCGCTACGCGTCAGCTGGGAATCCGCACCGGAAGATGGCTGAACCCGCGGACAAAGGCGGATCGAATGCGCGTCGGCTCGCCCACGACTTCGATCACTTTAAAGCGACGCAGAATCTCTTCCCAGAGAATCTTCAACTGCAGCTCGGCAAGCCGGTTGCCGACGCAGCGGTGGATGCCGAAGCCAAAGGACAGATGCTGCCGCGGCCGCTCACGGTCAACGATGAATCGGTTCGGCTCATGGATAGCTGATTCATCTCGGTTGCCCGACAGGTACCACATCGCCAGCTTGTCGCCCTTGCGAATCTGCTTGCCACCCAATTCCGTATCGACGAGCGCGCTGCGCCGCATGTAGGCTAGGGGCGTTTGCCAGCGGATGATTTCGGGCACTAGGCTCTCGACCAGCGCCGGATTGGCGCGCAGCTTGGCCATTTCCTGCGGATTCTCGTGCAGGGCCAGCAATCCGCCCGTCATTGAATTGCGCGTGGTGTCGTTGCCCCCGACGATCAGCAAAATCAGGTTTCCCATGTACTCAGCGGGTCCCATATTCCTCGTCGCGGGCCCGTGGGCCAGCATTGATACGAGGTCACTACCGGGCGGTGCATTGATACGCTCGTTCCACAGCCGAGTGAAGTACTGCAGCATCTTGTGCAATTCGGCCATGCGTACTTCTGGATCTGGCGCGTCCGGATTGGTCAGCTTGTTGGAGGTGGCCATATCCGACCAGTGAGTCAGCAGACGACGATCTTCCAGCGGGAAGTCAAAAAGGGTCGCAAGCATGTAAGTAGTCAGCTCGATCGAGACCTTGTCTACCCAATTGAATGTTTCGTCGCGGGGCAGGCTGTCGAGCACCTTGCCCGTTCGCTCGCGTATAAGATCCTGCCAGTTGTTGAGATTCGCCGTTGCGACAATCGGCCCTACCGCCTTGCGCTGTTCATCATGCTTGGGAGGATCCATTGCGATGAACATCGGCAGTTTTTGTTCATCACCCGGCGGGAAGTCCATCAGGGTAATGCCGCCTTCCGACGAATAGATGTCGTGGCTGGTATCAACCTGCATGATGTCCCGATAGCGGGTCACCGACCAGTAGGTGTCAATGCCCGGTATTGGGCTGTGCGAGCGATGAACCGGATCCTCGCGGCGAAGCCGCTCGAAGACATACCCCACCGTATCGTCGACGAAGCCCTGCGGATCAGCCGGATTCAGCTCCTCAAGCGGGAGTACGGCAGCGCGCACCTGTGCGGCAGTTCGGAGTGCGGCCACCTCGAGCGAGTCAATGGATTTCACAATGAGGCTCCCGGACAGTGCGGCGATTCAATGCTGCGCTTCAGGCAGGCTAACGACAAGGCCGTCCAAAGCGTCAGTCAGCGTGATCTGGCACGCGAGACGAGAGTTGCCTCGCAGATCGTCCACGGCATTGAGCATCCCCTCTTCGGTCCGGTTACGTGCCCCTACCCGATCCCACCACTCTGGTACAACGTAGACGTGGCAGGTCGCACAGGCACAATTGCCGCCGCAATCTCCGTCGATGCCTGGCACACCGTTGTCGGTCGCAGCACGCATCAGCGTCGTGCCAACGGGCACGTCGACCGTGCTTGCCACCCCTGCAAAGCTGATAAAAGTTACTTTAACCATGCAATCTATACCGATGCCAGGGCATACAAATGCATTACGTAAGACAACGTGGCCTCGGCCATGCCATGCACGGCGGGATTGCTCGACTCGATGACGTAGTACTCGTTCGGCGCGTGCGCACCGCTGCCGTGTCCAGTGCCGAAATGGCCGGCAGGCAAATTCACGGGCGCTCCGGTGAAAATATACCCGGGCCACGAACCCGCCAATCGCGGCGACAAACGAACCTCCATCCCCTCGTGTTTGTAGACCGACGTAGACGCCTTGATCAGCGATGAATTTTCATCCGTTTGCGTCGGATCGTAGCCGCCGGTAGCCTTGACCTCGATATCGCCGTAACCGCGCTTGGCAAGATGCGCCCTGAGCTTTTCTTCCGCTTCCGCCTTGGTCTGGTCCGGGACCAAGCGCAAGTCGAGTTTGGCGGTGGCTTTCGCTGGGAGAATGGTTTTTCCTCCGGGTCCGGTATATCCCGCGTACATGCCTTCGATGTTCACGGTGGGCTGCGATGCCAGACGCTCAAGCGCGTCGCGATAACCCAGGTCGCGCACCCAGTGTTGTACACCCAGCAACTTCTTAACATCCTCTTCCTTCGTCGTCGCGACGCGATCGGCGATGAGTTCCTTCTGTCGTGCGGTCAAAGGTTTCACGTGCTCGAACCACCCATCGATCGCTGGATCGTTGCCGTCCTCAGAAACGAGGGTCGAAAGCGCCTTGACCATTCTCCAAACGGCGCTGTCCAGCTCCGCCTTGTAGCTCGAATGAATGTCGTCTTTTGCGCCGCGACCCCAACGCTGGGTCGAGCAAACGAGTTCCACTTCCAGCGCTCCTTTGGCCCCCAGCGATACTTCAACTCTACCTTGCGGCGACTGAGAGGCGAATGGCATGAAGACCTCATGACATCTCTTCAGCGCCGAAAGAACTTCAGGGGTGTGGACCACCTGGGCGAAGTGCGGCGATGCAATCTCTTCCTCGCCTTCGGCTACCAACACGATGTTCACCGGCGACTTTCTTCCCGCCGCCTTCAGCGCATGCAATGCTGCAAGGAATGTGGCCTCCGGGCCCTTTTGATTGATGGCACCACGGCCGATCATCACCTTGCCGAATGGCGGCCTGTCGACGATGGCGGCCGCCAACGGCGGAGAACTCCACTCGGACGGCTCGAACTGCTTCACGTCATACATGAAATACATACCGATGGTACGCCTTGCGCCTGCATCCAACGTCGCAAATACCCCAGGCTTGCCGTCAGTGGGCATTATTTTCGTGTATTGAAACCCGGCGTCCTTGAGCAAATCGGCCATCATCTGCGCGCCTTCTTGCATGTTGCGGTCTTCGGCCGCAATGGAGGGCAAGGCGATCCAATCCTGAAGTCGTTTTATGGCCTCGGAGCGCTGCCGCTCAATGGCGGCGCGAACCGAGTTGAGATCGCCACCGAACTTAGAGTCCGGCGCCGCAGCCGCCCGTGTGATACGTGGCAGCGCAAGCGTCACTCCAGCCGCCGCGGCCATCATCAATAGTCCACGCCGACCAGGTTGTTCGATCTTCATGTTTCGTCCCCTCGCATAGCAAGATTTTTTCGACTAGCGACCTTGATTACAGCATACTCAATTGAAACAGCGCTGACCTTTCGATCGAGCGCTAAAAAGTCAAAAGGGCTGGCAACCAGAATGCGAATTCCCGCTGTGCCCGTTTCGGGCGGCCACCTACGTCAGTTGTGGCAGTGCCTGGTTCAGCCTTCGCGCAGTCGATCTAATCCGACCAGCGCGGCATATTGCAAATATGCATAATGGTCTTGCCGTCTTGGATCGCGCCGGTGCTGATCATCTGCAGAGCCGACGCTAACGGCAGCTCAATCACTTCGATATCTTCGCCCTCCGCGGCGTCTCCGCCGCCCGGGGACACGCGGTCTTTCGACTCATACTCGGCAACGAAGAAGTGCAACTTCTCCGTGACAGACCCGGGACTCATGTACGCCTCCAGGATCTTGCGGGGCGATCTGATCCTGAAACCAGCGCTCCGAGTTGCATGTCATCTCGCTGCCGATCTACGGGCCACAATCGTCACACACAGCCCCACAGTGGCTGTGGAAGCCGCCAAACATCCCCACATCGAAATCATCATGTTGGGAGGACGACTGTTCCGGCACTCGATGGTCAATGTGGGGGCTGCGGTGATCGATGCGGCCTCGCGCTTGCGAGCCGACATGTACTTCATGGGGGTGACGGGCGTTCACCCGAAGGCGGGACTGAGTACAGGCGACGCGGAGGAAGCCGCCGTAAAGCGCGCGCTGCATGAACGGGCCGCGGAGACTATTGTGCTGGCCTCAACCGAAAAACTGATGGCAGCGTCACCATTCCTGGTGACAGCACTCAAGGAAATTAGTCTGTTGGTTGTTCCGCGGAGAACTCCGGACCGCATCGTTCGTCAGTTTCGCGCCGGCGGTGTCAAGGTTGAGCGCGTTTGAGCCGCTGGTTCAGCCCTCCCTGGGCAATTTGTTGGCGCAAGACTTCGATAGCACCGTGGACTAGCGATAACCGGACTCTGTCGCGGAGTTAATGATCCAAATCAGATTGCCGCCACTCAGGTTTCCCGCAGACCCACCAGCAAAGATCAACCGACCCTGTCCTTTGTAAAGCAGTTCGAATCGACTTCGATCGCTACCAAAATAGAATGGGATGAATGCTTTTCCTGTGATGTATGCGCCCTGGTCGGTGGGTGGCCCTGCTATGTCCATCACTTGCTTGATACCCATGCCGATTTGGAGTTGCGAGAACTTGCCACCCGGTAAACCGATTCCAGTGATCTCTCCCTCGAAATCATTAATCCCTTTTACCTTTTGCCCGTAACCGCTCTCGACCTTCGCAGCGTCGACTACTTCACCATTGGCGTTCATTCCTGGACCAATCTTTGTCGATTTGCTGCTTAGCTCAGTGTCTCTATCGTTTCGAGTCGAGGTGGTGCCCCCAGTTTGTGCACATCCCCCTAGAACAGCCGAGCAGAAAATAACCGTTGCCGCTACTGAACTCTTATTTGGCGCCATTACGATCCCCCTGGTTCATATTTCGAGCCGGATAATTGTAGCAGTTGGGCAGCGATAACGAGATGGCATGCCCCGCCCAACCCTACTGATGCGATCAAGTCCGACGAACATAGAACGTTGGTACGTCTACCAGAGCGCGTGCTGCGATGCGGCAACGTGCGTCATCGTTCAGGCTTTCCGAACCCGAACGGCGTTCGGAAGTTACCAGACGGCGAGAGATGAGAACTGACCCCATTAACGCCATTCCAGAGCGATCACACTGCCCAGCACATTTAGGAAGCACGCTAGTGTGTCAGAACGAAATTTTCGTATGGACATTGACCTCAAGGCTCCCCCCACTACGTGCAGCGGTGGAGATCTCGTCTTTCACCGGGCCCGCAACGATGGCCTTCGGATCGCGACCAAGATCAATGCGCTGGCCGTTCTGTGGGGAGTGATCGCCCTGGTCGGTGCGTATCTTCTCTTGGCGCGGATGCAAGCGACCGTCACGCGTGCGTTGGTTGATGAATTTCTAACATCGGCAACGTCCTCAACAGCGTCAACGCTTCGGCCGGTCTGATTGGCGACAGGATAACGCCAAGGCCGCATCGAGATCCCCGGTGATCCGTCCGCCGGGGAACCCACCCGAGCGGAATATGGC
>JALYIH010000122.1 GCA_030775865.1 Pseudomonadota bacterium
CGGCTATACGGCGGCGTTTCGCGCGGCGGATTTAGGTCTCAAGGTGACGCTGATCGAACGTTGGCCGGTGCTGGGCGGAGTATGCCTCAACGACGGCTGCATCCCGTCAAAAGCCCTGCTGCATGCCGCCAAAGTCATCGAAGAAGCCGCCGATATGGCGGAGAACGGCATCGTCTTTGGCCCTCCGCAGATCGACCGCGATCGTTTGCGCCTTTGGAAGAATAAGGTGGTCACGAGATTGACCAATGGCCTGATGCTGCTGGCGAAGCAGCGCAAAGTGAATCTCATTCAGGGCGAAGCGAAATTCGTGGGCCCGTATTCCTTCGAAGTCAAAGGCGCGGATGGTGTGCGTCGCGTGGAATTCAAGCAATGCATCATCGCGGCCGGATCCGAATCCGCGCGCCTACCGGGCCTTCCCGATGATCCGAGAGTCATTGATTCGAGCGGCGCGTTGCAATTGCCGCTCGATTGCAAGCGGTTGCTGGTGATCGGCGGCGGCATCATTGGCTTGGAAATGGCCTGCGTCTACGACGCTCTTGGGGTGCAGGTCACGGTGGTGGAACTGAGCGACGGCCTGATGCCGGGGACGGATCGCGATCTTCTTCGTCCGTTGCAGAAGCGGATCGAAAAGCGTTACGAGAAAATTCTCTTGAAGACCAAGGTGGCCAAGCTCGAGGCGCTTCCGGAAGGGTTGCGGGCGACCTTTGAAGGCCCCGATTCACCGGAGCCGCAACTGTATGACCGGGTATTGGTGTCCGTGGGGCGCGCCGCGAACGGCAATGCCATCAATGCCGCCGTGGCGGGGGTTGAGGTCAACGCCCGCGGCATCATTGAAGTGGACAGGCAAATGCGCACGAACGTTTCGCATATTTTTGCGATCGGCGACATCATCGGCGCGCCGATGCTGGCACATAAGGCCGGTCATCAAGGCAAGGTTGCCGCGGAAGTCGCTGCCGGACACAAGTCGTCATTCGACGCGCGGTCAATCCCCGCTGTCGCGTACACCGATCCGGAAATCGCGTGGACAGGCATCACCGAGACCGAAGCGAAAGCGCAGGGTATTTCGTACGGCAAGGGCATCTTTCCGTGGGCCGCCAGCGGCCGTTCGCTGGCGCTCAATCGCGACGATGGATTCACCAAGATACTGTTCGACAAAGACACCCACCGCGTGCTCGGCGCGGGCATCGTCGGCACGAACGCCGGCGACCTGATCGCCGAGGTGGCGTTGGCCATCGAAATGGGCGCCGATGCCACCGATATCGGCATGACCATTCACCCCCATCCGACCCTGTCGGAAACGGTGGCGTTTGCCGCGGAGGCATTCGACGGAACATTGACGGATCTCTACATACCCAAGCGATAGGTCGATGAACGCCCGCATTTCGATCCTCCTTGTCTTGCTCTTAAGCACCGCCGGTGCAAAGGCTTGGGCGGACGATGGTTGCGTGGATTTCAAATGGGAAGTGACTTCCGAACGGGCGTTATTCGCCTCGAGTGCCGCCGCTTTGCCGGCAGGTCGCGACCCTCAATCCGCGCCCACTGTGCTGTTGAATCGCCTTTATGAGCTGAAACTGATGCCGCAAGATCAGGTGACCTTTGCGGCCACGCCCGGCAAGAAGACGCCGAGCGCGGGCGCAAACGCCGGCATCGTGACCTTCAAGCTACCGGCCAGCGGCAGCTATCGCGTCGCCATCGACATGCCGTTCTGGATCGATGTGGTGTCGAACGGCGCGTTGGTCGTGGCGAAGGATTTTCAGGGCCAGCATGGCTGCAGCTCGCCGCATAAAATCGTTGAGTTCGAGCTGGTCGGCACGCGGCCGTTTTTTCTGCAGTTGAGCAGCGCGGCGCCGGATAGCGTCCGACTGACCATTACCGCCACGCCCGCGAGAAAATTATGAAATCAGGGTCGGTCCGGCGGCGAAATACGGCTCGCTGAAATTGCCTCCGGCGGCGCGCCGACACATTCCTTCAGGAATGCCGTCTTCTCGGCGCCCACCAGCTTTCTGGCTTTGCTCTCTTTGAGGCAGGTCGTACGCTTGGCATGCTTCGCGGCGGCGTCGCCGGCAGATGCGGAGGCAGGCGTGCTGGAGGAGGCAGGCGTCTGGGATGCGGCCGGCTGAACGGCCAGCACCAACATGCTGAGACACAGTGCGCTCGCCACAATGGCCAGATGCATGGCTTATTTCCTGGAGACTGTTGCTAGCGGGACAGAATAGCGTTCGAGCGCAGCCGCACCGATGAAGCGCGCATGAAGCTTCCTTAACATTCGAACGAACCTTACGATTTGGCGGTCGCCAGACGATTCCGTGCGCGCGACAAGTACTGCTTTTCATCGGGGGATTGGCCGCTGCGCTGCGCTGCATACAATTCCTCACCGAGGGCTTCCATCAAGGCATGCTCTGCGGGGTGAGTATCTCCATACAGTGTCTGCAATTGCCGGTGCAAATCCCGAATTCCGGGGGGGCGGTCGATGGACAGCTGCTCGCGCACCGCCAGATGCAGGCCCATATGTAAAAATGGATTTTCGGCGCCACCGGCGGCGTTCTGTTCGAATGCAATCGCGGTGTCGGCATTCGCGAGGACGCTTTGGTATTCAGGATGCGCGCCAATCACATCCGTGATCAAGGCTTCGAGAGGCGTCAGCAGCGAATGCGCCAAGTGCTTGGCCCAGGCCTCCGCATAGGTGCGCCGCAATTGCTCGCGAGTGTGGTGGTCAAATACGCTCATGCGGGGGTCTTATGCGGATACTCGCAAAGATCCGCAATGATGCAGACAGGGCATGCCGGACGGCGCGCTTTGCAAGTATATCGGCCATGCAAAATCAACCAGTGATGCGCGTCGTTGCGAAATTCCGGCGGCACGAATTTCATGAGTTTCTCTTCGACCTCGCGCACCGTCTTTCCCGGCGCAATACGCGTGCGATTGGCGACGCGAAAGATATGAGTATCCACCGCAATCGTTGCGTGACCAAAAGCGGTGTTCAAAATGACATTGGCGGTTTTGCGCCCCACGCCGGGCAGTTCCTCGAGCGCTTCGCGGGTCATCGGCACTTCGCCGCCGTGACTTTCCAGCAATCGGCCGCACATGGCGATGATGTTCTTCGCCTTGGCATTGTACAAGCCGATGGACTTGATGTGTTTCGCGAGCCCCTCGATCCCGAGCGCCAAAATCGCGGCGGGTGTGTTCGCCGTGCGGAACAGCCCGGCGGTCGCCTTGTTCACGCTCTTATCGGTTGCCTGCGCGGAGAGAATAACGGCGACCAGGAGTTCGAATGCGGATGCGTAAATCAATTCGGTGCGCGGTTGTGGATTCGCCGCCCGAAAGCGCGCGAAAATCGCCTGCCGCTTCTGTGGGTTCACGGTGCGCCTGACCGGCGTACCGCGATGGCCTTTTTTGCATCGAGCTGCCGCTGCCTTTCCGCTGCCTGATTCAGCAGGCGCGACGTATGCGCGGCGTACCGCTCGCGATTCAGCTCCGGTCTGTTCTCGGCCACCTCGGGAGCGGGCCGCATTTCGATGCAGTCCACGGGACACGGCGGCAGGCACAGCTCGCACCCAGTGCAGCGCTCGATGAGCACGGTGTGCATATATTTCTGAGCGCCGACAATTGCGTCCACCGGGCAAGGTGCCAGGCAGCGCGCGCAGCCGATGCAGCGCGCTTCGTCGATCCAAGCGACGCGCAGCGGTGTCTCGACGCCGTTCGTCGGGTTCAAGCTCAAGGTCGGCCGGTCAAGCAGCCGTGCCAGGGCTTCGATGGTGGCCTTCCCGCCCGGCGGACATTGATTGATTTGCGCATCGCCGGCGGCAATCGCGGCGGCATAAGGGCTGCAGCCGCTGTAGCCACAACGCGTGCATTGGGTTTGGGGGAGCAATGCATCGATGCGCGCCGCCAGATCAGGCGCGGTCGCGGTGTTCATGCTATTTGACACGCATGCCGGGCACCGCTCCGGAATCCGGCGACAGGGCGAAAATGTCCTTGCCTCCCGGTCCTGCGGCCAGCATCATGCCCTCCGAAATGCCGAAGCGCATTTTCCGCGGTTCCAGATTCGCGACCACGACGATGAGCCGGCCTATCAAGGTCGCTGGGTCGTAAGCGGCGCGAATGCCGGCAAAAATCTCGCGCTCTCCGAGTTCACCCACGTCGAGTCGCAGTTTCAAAAGCTTGTCGGCGCCGGCGATCAACTCGGCATTCAGGATCTTGGCGACTCGCAGATCGACACGTAAGAAATCATCGATCGAAATCAAATTGCCTTCGACCGACGTCGCCGCCGCCATCGCCGCCGTGTCCGATGCGCCGCTATTGGCGACGGCAGGTGCGGCAGGTGCGGCAGGTGCGGCAGGCGCGGCGCGCGCGGCGGCCTCGGGCTCCACCAGGCTGGACACCGCTTTCGGATCGAGCCGGATGGCCAGAGGTTCATAGGCATTGATGCCGGTGGACAGAAGCGGCGTCGCCGCGGCAGTCCAAGTCCAGTTCGTCTCTTGAAAGAATGCGCAGGCGCGGGCAGCCATCTGGGGCAATACCGGCTGCAGATAAATCATCAACACCCGGAACAGGTTCAGGCCCTGCGTGCAAACGATTTGCACGTCCGCAACGCTACTCGGATTCTTGGCGAGCATCCAGGGCTTGCGCGAATCGACGTACTGATTGGCGCGGTCGGCAAGGGCCATGATCTCGCGCATGGCGCCGGCCGTGTCGCGTCCCTCGTAGGCCTCGGCGATGGCTTCGCCGGCCGCGACGAATTCACCGTAGAGCTGCTCATCCTCCAAGCGTCCCGCCAATTTGCCGGCGGAGTTCTTGGTAATGAAACCAGCGCAACGACTGGCGATATTGACGAGCTTGCCGACGATTTCCGAATTCAACCGCGTCGTGAATTCACCCAAGTTCATGTCCATATCGTCGATGCCTGCACCTAACTTGGCGGCAAAGTAGTAGCGCAGGTACTCCGCCGGGAAATTCTCCAAGTAGCGGCGCGCGGTGATGAAGGTACCGCGCGACTTCGACATTTTCTGGCCATTGATGGTGAGGAATCCATGGGCGTGCACGGCCGTGGGGCGGCGCATTCCCGCGGCTTGCAGCACCGCCGGCCAAAACAGCGTATGAAAGTACAGGATGTCCTTGCCGATGAAGTGGTGCAGTTCGGCAATCGAATCTACTCTTAAAAAATCCTCGAAGTTAAGCGCGGTACGCGCGCACAGCTGGGTGAGGCTTGCGAGATAGCCGATCGGCGCGTCGAACCACACGTAAAAATACTTCAGAGGTGCATCGGGGATTTCAAAGCCGAAATAGGGCGCGTCGCGCGAGATGTCCCAGTCCCGCAAGCCTTGCGAGAACCATTCATCGAGCTTGCGCGCGACGCTTTCCTGCACCGCGCCGCTGCCGACCCACTCGCTCAATGGTTTCTCAAAGGCGCTCAACCGAAAGAAATAGTGTTCCGATTCGCGCCAAACCGGGGTGGTGCCGCTGACCACCGAGATCGGATTCTTGAGATCGGCCGGGGTATACGTCGATCCGCAATTTTCACAGGAATCGCCGTACTGATCGGGGGTCGCACACACCGGACAGACGCCCTTCACATAGCGGTCCGGCAGAAACATCTTGGCCGCCTCGTCATAGGCCTGCCGAACGCTGCGCTTGTCGATGTATCCGGCGTCGCGGTGAGTCAGGTATATGCGCTCGCAATGGACTTTGTTCTCGGCCGAGTGCGTCGAGCCGAAGTTGTCCATGCCGATCAGCATGTCGGCCAGATCGCGCTGATGTTCGATATTGACCTGGGCGATCAGCTGCTCCGGGGTGATCCCCTCGGATTGCGCCTTGAGCATGATGGGGGTGCCGTGCGTGTCGTCCGCACAGACGTAGTAGCACTCATGGCCGCGCAGCTTTTGAAACCGAACCCAAATATCGGTTTGAATGGTCTCGAGGATATGTCCCAGATGCAAAGGGCCATTGGCATAGGGCAGGGCGCTGGTAACCAGAATTCGGCGTCGTTGGGTCATTGCGAAATTATGCCATGCCGATGACGGGCGGTCGCGGCGGCGGCCAGGGCCGCGCGGCCAAAATCCGCAAAATCGCGACTACGAAGCTTCGCGAAACTGTTCGAATTTGGATTTGTTGATGGACTTTTTGAACGCTTCCTGGCCGGAAATCTGCCTCGAATCGAGCAACGCTTGGATGGCCGTGTCCATGAGTTTCATGCCGGTGGCCGCGCCGCTTTGCATGGCATTTTCCAATTGATCCATTTTCCCCTGGCGGATCAGATTCGCGACCGCCGGTGTGTTGATGAGGATCTCCAGGGCCGCGACCCGGCCCTGCTTGTCGGTCTTGGGAATGAGCTGCTGCGAGACGACCCCGCGCAGGCTGGTCGACAGCATGGTACGCACATGCGGTTGCTTGTCCGCCGGGAACGCGTTCACCAACCGATCGACGGTGGCCGCCGCGCCGTTGGTGTGCAGCGTCGCCATGACCAAGATGCCCATTTCAGCCGCCGTAACCGCGATGCTCATGGTTTCCAAGTCGCGAAGCTCGCCCACCAGAATCACGTCCGGATCCTCTCGCAGGGCGGAATTCAGCGCGGATGCGAATGATGCGGCATGCACGCCGATCTCGCGCTGGCTGATGAGGCAGTTCTTGCGGGTGTGCACGAATTCGATCGGGTCCTCAATGGTGAGAATGTGGCCCTTCTCGCGCCGGTTGATGTCGTCAATCATGGCGGCCAACGTCGTGGATTTGCCGGATCCTGTCTTGCCGGTCACCAGAATCAAGCCGCTGTTGATCTTGCACAGATCCATCACCGCCACGGGCAGCTTCAGCTCTTCGGCGGTTTTGGCGCTGGAAGGAATCGCTCTGAACACCGCGCCCATGCCGTTGAGCTGCCGCATCACGTTGACGCGAAATCGCGCGACCCCCGGCATGGCATACGCGAAATCGGTGCCGTCTTTGGCCTCGAATCGCTCCACCGCCAGCTTCGGCATGATTTCATACAACGTGGTTTTGACCGCTTCCGCGGCCAGCGGCCGATCGGTCAAGGCCTTGAGTTCGCCGTATTGGCGGACGCGCGCGGGATCCCCCGCCAAAAAATGCAGATCCGAGCCGTTGCGCTCGAGTACCTGAGTCAAATATTGATCGATGGCCGGCACGGTACTTAAGGAGGGGTTGCAGGTTCTGCAACCGGCATGCCGGACATGTCGGTGATGAAGCGCTGGAACTGTCGCTTATCGGATGCGTACGTATAGGCATGCTCCGGATCGACTTCCTTGGCGTTGATGGCCGTCAGCAATGCCTGGTCCATGAGCTGCATCCCGTATTCCTTGCCCATTTGCAACTGGCTGGGAATTTGATGGGTTTGATCGGTCATGATGAGCTTGCCGATCGCCTTGGTCAGGACCATGACTTCGCATACTGCACGCCGCGCGCGCTGATCCGGGGTTTTGAGCAAAATCTGCGTAATGACGGCGATGAGGCTGTTGGACAAAAAGCTCTTGGTTTGCTCGCGTTCGTCCGTGGGCAACGCATCGATGATGCGATCGATGGTCTTCGTGGCGCTGGTGGTGTGCAGCGTACCGAGCACCAAGTGCCCTGTTTCAGCGGCCGTCATCGCCATGGCAATCGTTTCGGCATCGCGCAGCTCGCCGACCAAGATCACGTCGGGATCTTCGCGCATCGCCGCGCGCACGCCCTCGGCAAACGAAGGCAGGTGCGTGCCCAGTTCGCGCTGGATGACCTGGCTGCTCTTGCTGCGGTGGACGAATTCTATCGGGTCCTCGAGGCTGATGATGTTGAGCGAGCGGGTCGAGTTCAGGTGGTCGATCATCGCGGCCAATGTGGTGGTCTTTCCCGTACCCGTGGAGCCGGTCACCAGAATCATGCCCTGGTGGTAATCGCAGAGCTTCTTCGCGATCGGTGGCAGGCCGAGCTGGTCCATGCTGGGCATCGTCGTGGGGATCGATCGAAACGCCGCACCGATGCCGGTTTCTTTGCGAAACACATTGACGCGAAAGCGGCCGCCCTCGGTGGACACGTAGGAGAAATCCAGATCGTTGCCCTCACGCAGCACTTTCAGCTGCGATTGGGTCAAGACTTCAGTGATATAGGCCTCCAGTTCCGCATCGCCCAAATTGCGGAACTTGATCGGCATCAAGTCCCCATGCATGCGCAGCATGGGCGGGATACCGACCGCCAGATGCAGATCCGAGCAGCCCTGAGCCACGCCTAACTTGAGGAACGCATCGATTCTTGCCATAACGTGTAAGGCTACCCGTAAGCAATTGGTTTTTCGAGTTTTTAGGGCGTGATTCGCCCATAAACGTGAGGTACGTCTAGGAGACTGTCCGACAGGCTCTCGGCGCTAGAGGAATTTCTCGAGCGACAGGCGCAGTTCGTCCATGCTTTGGGCCCGCTTGGCCTTGTCCAGCGACATACATTTCATGACCAAGTTATTCAATTCCAACGGCAATGCTTTGTTGATTTCGATCGGTTGGCGCGCCTTGCCTTGCACGTGCTGGTACATGACGGACATGTGGTCGCCACGGGAATAGGGCGGGACTCCGGCGAACATCTCGTACATGATGACGCCCAAACTGTAGATGTCCGCTCGCTCGTCGACTTTCTTGCCCAAGATCTGTTCCGGCGCCATGTACTTCGGTGAGCCGATGACATATCCCGTCTTGGTCAATTGCGTATCGCCCTGGGTCTGGGCCGCGGCCACGCCGAAGTCCACGATCTTGAGCAGCAAATCGTTGTCGATCAGCACGTTCGCCGGCTTCAAGTCCCGGTGCACGATGCCGGCTTGATGCGCGACCGCCATGCCGGTCGCGATGTCGATGCCAAACTTGACGGCGCGTTTGAGGTCCACGGGTTTCTCGTTGATGATCTCGCCGCCCAGCGTGTGAGACGGGAAATATTCCATGGAGATCGCGTAATTGCCGCGGATATACAAGAAATCGTAGATGCGGATGACGTTTTTGTGGGTGATTTTGCGGCTGTAGCGCAGTTCATGCACGAAGCGCTTCATCATCTCTTCGTCGGAGGAGACATTCGTGTTCAAGAATTTGAGGATCAGGCGCTCTTCGACGACGGTGTCTTCCATGAGCAATACGGTGCCGAATGCGCCCTTGCCGATCTTTTCGATGAACTTGTAGCGTCCCTCGAGGATGTCTCCCGGCTTCAAAGTCGCAATATCCAGCCTGGCGCTCGCTGCGGTTTCCTCGTTCTCCTTGACGACGTTCGCGAGTGCTGCGTTGTCGATGAGCAGCGTCTTGGCCGGTTCTTGCAGCTTTTCCGCGCGCTTATTCGCTGCGAGTTGCTGCGTTGAGAATCGATTGTCCAGCTCCTGCATGGCGCGTGCGACCGCCTGGCTCAAGGTTCCGTCGGCGCTGGTTGAGACGGCCTGCAAACGAACGCGTATGGTATCGACGCGTCGCTCGTCCGCGAGTTTTGCCAAGGCCGAGATGGCCTCGACTTTGATTTCGTTTTCCGGACGCGTCAGCAAGGGCAACAGGCTCTCGAGGCTCTTTTGGTCGCCGATTTTTCCGATGGCACGGATCACCGTGGGCAGGGATTTTGCCTCGCCCTGCAACATGTCGATGAAGCGCGGGAGCGCCTTGCTGCTGCCGATCTCCGCCAGAGCGTCGACGGCGCGTTCGCTGACCCACCAGTCCGGGTCCCGCGTCGCTTCGATGAGCTGGGCCACCGCACGCTCATCCTTGGTCTGGTTGAGGATTTCGATGGCTGCGCGGCGGATGTCTTGATTTTCGTCCTTGATCAGCGCCAGGACCGCATCGACCACGCGCGGACCGCCGATCTTGCCCAGCGCATCGGCTGCGCGGGTACGCACCCACCAATCGCTGTCGGCAATCACCTCTAATAGATACTTCACCGACTTCGATGTGCCGACGACGTTCAATACTTCCACCGCGGCGCGGCGCGCATATTCGTTCTCATCCTTGAGCACATCCACCAGATACTTGATGGTTTCAGGATGGTTGGCTTTCACGACGACATCGACCGCTTTGTTCTGAACCTCGATTTCAGGATCGCGCAGCATCCCGACGAGCAACGGCATATCGAAGGGGCCGTCCATCCTGGCGAGCGCCGACAGCGCCGCGGAGCGGATGAATTTGCTGGTGTCCTTGAGCTGCTTCTGCACCGCCTGCTGTACCTTGGGCAGGTTGAAGCGCGCCAAGACATTGATGATGTGCAGCCGTGCGACCGGATCCTTGCCTTCGATCCTCGTAAGCAAATCATCGACCGAGGATTCGTCGGCGATTTCGCCGATGATCTTGAACAACCCGTTCCTTTCGCTGGGCTCCTGGGTGTAGGCGGCGTTCAACAGCTCGCGCACGTTATAACGCGCCTTCTGAGCGGCGATCACGTCCAGCAACGCCTGCTTGGGCATTCCCGGCTTGCTCAAGGCATCCAGCAGCGCATGTGCCGGATAATTGCGGCTGGTAGACAATGCCCACGCGATTCCGGACATGGCGCGGCCGTTGGCCTCGGACATGGTCTTCAGCAGGGTCGGCAGGGTCTTTGAGTCAATCAGCCGGGAAAGCGCCTCGACATAGGCGGTGGTTTCGCGTTTTTCCGAGGTTGCCAGCGCATCGACGATCGGATCGATGGCGTCAGACCCTAAGGCAATCAATTTCTCCAACGCCTTTTGCGCCAGCGGGCTGCCCGGATTGCCGCTGGATTTAACTTCGGCAATGAGCCGATCAGCACGGTAATTGGCGAATAGAGTCATTCGGCGCCTAAGTTAAAGAGTCCCCGGAGATTCGCCCATTGTTACCTTAATTGAGGCGCCTTCCGTGGTCGTGAATCTCAATTCAGAATTATGCCATAGGTCACGCTTTTAGCTGCCTGCGGTACAATCGCCGTCCCTTATGAATCAACTCCCTGCCGCGGAAAGCGCCATCCGTGAGAAATTAAGTGCCTATTCGGATCCTTACCTTGGCCAAACCTTGGGCGATGCCAAGGCGGTGGGGCCGGTCGCATCCCAAGGCGGCGTCGTTTCCGTGGAGCTTGTGCTGGGGTTTCCGTGCGCCGACTACGGGCCGGAACTGCAGGCGGCCCTGCAGGCCTACCTTAAGCCCGTGCTCCGCGATGCCCATTTGGAGCTGAAGCTGCGGGCACAGATCACCGCACACGCCGTGCAGCGGACGCTTAAGCCGTTGGCAAACGTCAAGAATGTGGTGGCGGTGGCATCCGGCAAGGGAGGCGTCGGAAAATCCACCACCGCGGCGAATTTGGCCCTTGCATGGGCTGCGCAGGGTGCCAAGGTAGGGCTGCTGGATGCCGACATTTATGGTCCCAGCCAGCCGCTGATGATGGGTTTGAGCGGCGCCAAGCCGGTCAGTACCGACGGCAAGCACATGGCCCCCTTAAAGGCGCATGGCGTCGAAGTAATGTCCATCGGTTTCATGATCGATCAGGAGCAGCCGATGGCGTGGCGCGGGCCGATGGTGACGCAGGCGCTGACACAACTGCTCGGCGACACCACGTGGGGCGATCTGGACTATCTGGTGGTCGACATGCCGCCTGGCACGGGCGACATCCAGCTCACCCTGGCGCAGCGGGTCCCCGTCAGCGGCGCCGTCATCGTGACTACACCGCAGGATATCGCCCTGCTGGACGCTCGCAAGGGCCTCAAGATGTTTGAAAAGGTTGAAGTGCGCGTACTCGGCGTGGTGGAGAACATGAGCATGCACGTGTGTGCCCAATGCGGCCATGTGGAGCATGTGTTCGGCAGCGGCGGCGGTGCGCGCATGGCGGCCCAATACGGCGTGCAGTTGCTGGGCGAATTGCCCCTGGACATCCGCATTCGCGAGGACGCCGACGGCGGTGCACCAACCGTGGTGTCGGAGCCCGGCAGTGAACGCGCCCGCGCCTACTTTCTGATGGCGCGCCGGACGGCGGCGCGGTTGGCCACATTGAACAAAGACTATAGCCGGGCATTCCCCAAAATAACGGTCGAAGCAACCTAATGAGCATAAAAAGCGATCGTTGGATCAGACGTATGGCCGCCGAGCAGGGCATGATCGAACCGTTCTCCGCGCAGCAAGTACGCGTCGCGGACGGCCACAAGATCGTCTCGTACGGCACGTCGAGCTACGGCTATGACGTTCGCTGCGCCGAAGATTTCAAGATATTCACCAACATCAACTCCACCATCGTGGATCCGAAAAGTTTCGACGAAAAGTCGTTCGTCGACTTCAAAGGCCCCGTCTGCATCATTCCACCGAATTCGTTCGCACTGGCCAGCACCGTGGAATATTTTCGAATTCCACGCAGCGTGCTCACTGTATGTCTTGGAAAAAGCACCTACGCAAGATGCGGCATTATAGTGAACGTAACGCCTTTGGAACCCGAGTGGGAAGGGCACGTGACCCTGGAATTTTCCAATACCACGCCGTTGCCCGCGAAAATCTATGCCAACGAAGGCGTGGCACAGATGCTGTTCTTCGAGTCCGATGAGATCTGCGAGACTTCCTACCGCGATCGCGGCGGCAAGTATCAGGGTCAGCGCGGAGTCACTCTGCCAAAGACCTGATGGCGGGGTGGGGTACGATCGCGACTGGGTGGTCGACGCTGTTGATACGCATGGCGATCTCGATTTTGCCGTCCCGGCTGCGCTCAGCCTGCACCGGCACGAATCCCAGCGACGGCGCAAACCACATACGCAGAATGCGATTGTTGCCGACGCGTTGACTGGTGACGATGACGGTGTCGAGTTCTCCGAGTGCCGTCCTTAACTTGGCGTGGCCTTCCTGGGTGTATTCGAAATCCTTCAACTGATCCTTGTCGATGATATGGAAGGTTCTGGGCAGGTTGCCATGCTTGAGGTCGAGCATCACTTCGACTTGAATGGACATGACATCCTGCGTTCCTTCGCTGAGCTTCAAGTCGACCGGCTTTGTTTCCGACACGCCGGTGGCGCGTTTGTTTTGCCAGTCGAATTCAAGCTCCACGGTCGATGAACCTTCGTTGCCGGAGTATTTGTCCGGCCGCACATGATCGCCGATCAGGCTTAGCCAACTCCTTTGCACGAGATCGTCGTGGTAGGCGAGGCGAAAAACGCCGCGGGCGGTGATGGTCCAGGTGTATTGGTAGCGGCCCGGCCCGTCGCCCTTCGTCAGTTCTATATCGCTCGTGCCGATGCTGATGCCTTTCCAGTCGGCTTGATAATGCGCGACAAAGGGCGAGATGCCGGCCTCATCGCCGGCCGGTGCGGCGGTGGCCGGCGAACCACCGGTCGCGTTCGCTGCGGCCATGAGCACGATCGCGGCTATAGGAAGCTTCATAGAGATCTCTCCCGCTGGATTTTGGTCATTTGCACGGGCTCGCTCAAGGTTCGGCCGTCCAACACGGCTTGACCTGCCTCGCAGCGCAATCGGCCGGCGCAGAACCAATCGACGGCCACCGGATATACAACATGCTCCTGCGCCAGCACACGGCGGCTCAATGTCGCCTCCGTATCGCCCGTCTCAACGGGAACGCGGGCCTGGATCACGCGCGGTCCGCCGTCCAGCTGCTCCGTCACGAAATGCACCGTGACGCCGTGCTCGGCGTCATGCGCTTCTATGGCGCGCCGGTGCGTGTGCAAGCCCGGATACTTGGGCAGCAACGAAGGGTGAATGTTCAACATTTTTCCTGCATACCGCTCCACGAACGGTACGGATAAGATGCGCATGAATCCGGCGAGCACGATCAGGGATGGAGAATATTCGTCGATGGCGGCAGCCAGAGCGCTGTCGTAGTCGGCGCGTTGCACGTCCTTTGCCGCCACCACGGCACGCGCGGCAATACCAACGTGTCGAGCCGTGTCGAGGCCGCCGGCATCGGCCCGATCGGACAGCACCGCGCGCACCTCATAGGCAGCGGCTGCTGATTGGCTGTGCTCGATGAGCGCGAGCATATTGCTGCCGCGTCCCGAAATGAGAATGACGATCGGCAGCCGCGGCGGCGTCCTGCTCAAGCGATCACGACGCCTCGGGTTCCGCTGCGTATCGTGCCGATCACCAGTGCCTCCTGGCCGGCATCATGCAGAAGGCTGATGGCGCGCGACGCATCCTGCGCCGCTACGTGCACAGTCATGCCGATGCCGCAATTGAACACGCGATACATTTCTGCGTCTGCAACCTTGCCCTGCTGTTGCAGCCAGTCGAATACCGGTTCGCGGCGCCAGGAACGGCGCTCGAGAATCACTTCCAGTCCATCCGGCAACACGCGCGGAATGTTGTCAACCAGGCCGCCGCCGGTGATGTGCGACAGGCCGTGCACCGAGACCTCTCCTATCAATTTCAGCAGGGGTTTGACGTAAATCCGCGTCGGCGCCATGAGACGGTCGATGAGACCGACGCCATGAAGGTCGGCGTGCAGGTCCGCATCGGAGAGCTGCAGGATTTTGCGAATCAAAGAGAAACCATTGGAATGCGGGCCGGAGGAGGGCAGCCCCAAGACCACGTCGCCGGCACGCGTTTGCGAGCCATCGATAATGGCTTCCTTCTCCACCACGCCGACGCAGAAGCCGGCCAGATCGTAGTCGGCACCGTGATACATGCCGGGCATCTCGGCGGTCTCGCCGCCGACCAAGGCACACCCGGCCTGGACGCAGCCTTCTACGATGCCGGCAATGACTCGTTCGCCGACATCGACGTCGAGCTTGCCGCTGGCAAAATAGTCCAGAAAGAACAGCGGCTCGGCGCCCTGGACGATCACGTCATTGGCGCACATGGCCACCAAGTCGATTCCCACGCCGTCGTGCCGCTGCGTGTCGATCGCCAGGCGCAGTTTGGTGCCGACCCCATCGGTTCCCGACACCAGCACCGGCTTGCGATACCGGTCCAGGGGCACCTCGACCAGAGCGCCAAAGCCGCCGATGCCGCCCAGCACTTCCGGGCGCATCGACCGCCTCACCCGCGGCTTGATTCGCTCGACAAGTTCGTCGCCGGCGTCAATATCGACTCCGGCGTCGCGATAGGTTACGGGCGCTCGCTCAGTCATCTAACGGATTCCTCATGTAGGACTTGGGCCCACGCGGTTGGCTATGCAGCTGTGGTATTTTACAACACCATGGCACAGTACTTACGGCGCTTTTCGGAGCGATATTGGCGGGCCGCCGCCATTTCTTGGGTGTGCATCGCCGGGCTTTGCCTCGGTGAGGCGGCTTTTTCGCTGACGCGCGGCGAGATGTATCAGGCCACGGCGCCCGTTGCCGACCGATCGGAGGCGTCACAGGCTGCGGCGTTCCAGAACGCCATGAGGACGGTACTGATCCGCGTCACCGGCAGGCGTTCGGCCGATGAGGATCCAGTCTTCAGTCCCTTGATTGCCAACGCGCGGCGCTATGTGCAGCAGTACCGGGCCGCCCCGGACAGTCAGTTGTGGGTGGCTTTCGATGGGCCTGCCATCGAACGTTGGCTGACGCAGAACGGCCAGCCCTTGTGGGGTCACGAACGACCGACGACGTTGGTGCTCCTGGCGGTGCAAACCGGCGCACAAACCGGCAGCGTCATCGCCACGGAGGACACCTCCGAGTTGAAGGCAGCCATCGACGCAGCGGCGATCGCACGCGGACTGCCGCTGGTCTGGCCGAGCGGCGCCGAGCTGCAGAAATATCACATCGATTTTGCCACGGTGAATAACGGCTCGCCTTCCGCCTTCGCGGAGATTGGGCGGCGCATGGGCAGCGGCGGGATATTGGTGGGGCGCGCGAACGGCGGCACTGCGAACGCGACTATCCGTTGGACCCATTTGTTTCAGGATCGAAGCAGCGAATATTCGGGTGCCTTGGAAGGTGTCAATCGCGCCGCCGATCTATATGCGGGCATGTTCGCCGCCAGCGGCATCCTTGCCCCCGTGGATATCGAGGTCATCGGCGTCAGCGATCTTCGCGACTATGCCAGTCTTGAGACTTATCTCGAATCGCTCACCTTCGTCTCGCATGTGAGCGTGGAATCTCTGGCGGGGGATACGGTCCGATTCCGCTTGGCGACCCGCGGCGGCGTCGACTCGCTGCAGCGTGCGCTGTCGTTGAATGGGCGGTTGCAGCCGGTCGCCGCCGGCGAGAATGGGATTCAGCGCTTCCAACTGCATCGTTAGCTGCCGATTCGGTCCGTGCGTCACATACCGAACATCATCAGTGTGATCAGAATTCTGCTGGTCGTGCCGATTGCGCTGGCGCTCGCCCAGCAACGGCTTGCACTCTCCATCTTGTTATTCGCCGTCGCGGCCGGCTCGGACGCCGCAGACGGATTTCTCGCCCGCCGATTCGGCTGGCGGAGCGAACTGGGCGCGGTGCTCGATCCGATCGCAGACAAGCTGCTGCTGGCAACGGCTTTCGTCACATTGAGTTTTCTCAAGCTGGTGCCGTTCTGGCTCATGGCGGCAGCGGTCGGGCGCGATCTGATCATCGTGTTCGGGGCCGCCGCGTACCGAATGGTCATCGGCCCTTTGACGGCCCATCCGTCCTTCATCAGCAAGGTAAATACGCTGTGCCAGGCCGCTTTCATACTGGCGGTGGTGAGCCGGGCCAAATTTTCGATGCCGCCCGAGTGGGTGGCAACGTGGCTCGGCGCACTGACGTTCGTGACGGTGGTCGTGAGCGGTATCGACTATGTCCTGGTTTACGGCAAGCGGGCAGCGGCGGCATGAAGCAACTCGCGCTGGGTGTGCGGCTTCGCGCCGAGGCGGTGTTCGAAAGTTTTGCACCGGGCCAGAATTCGGAAGTGTTGACGGCGCTGCGCGCGGCGAATACCACGCCGCTGTGGTTATGGGGCGCGCACGGATCCGGCAAGACTCATTTGCTTCAGGCGGTCTGCGCCGCCGCCGGCGACACCGCCGCTTATTTTCCCTTGGACAGATCTCTCGGCCTGCCGCCCGAGGCGCTCGTGGGTTTTGAGCGCAGTCAAGTGTTATGCATCGACGATGTCGATGCCATCGCGGGCGATCAGGCCTGGGAGCGGGCGCTGTTCAGGCTCTTTAACGAGGCCGCTGAACTGCGCACACGCTTGATATTTGCAGCCGTGGTGGCGCCCCGCCAGTCGGCTTGGGTATTGAGCGATTGGCGTTCCAGGGCCGGCTCCTGCATCGTGTATCAGCTTCGGGATCTCGATGATGAGGGCCGCATCGAGGCATTGCGGCTGCGCGCGGCTCAGCGCGGCTTGCAGCTCCCGTATGAAACGTCCGAGTACCTGCTGAAGCGCATGCCGCGCGACTTGCCTACACTGTTCCAGATTCTCGACGCGCTCGATGAGGCCTCGTTGGTCGAGCAGCGCCGTCTCACCATTCCCTTCATCCGCGATGCACTCGAGAAGCACGCAGGAACAAAATCATAGTGCAGAACCAGGCGAACACCAGCAGCAGGCTCATCGCCGCCACCCATCGCGCCTGCGGGTTTGCCAGGAGCTCGGTAACCGCGAAGGCTAGGTAAGGAATGGCGAACAAGGTGGCCCAGGCGTAGGTATAGCGGCTGCCGCGCAGCAAACCTCGCAGCGGCGCCAGCAACGGCAGAACTGCAATCACGCAAATCGGCCACGGATAGCCGACGAGTATCCACGCCAGCAAACTTGAAGCAAGGGCAAGCCAGAGCCAAATGGTCATCGTCCGCGACACTGACGCAATGCTCATGCGCGTGTAGCCAGCCGATCCGCGAGCGCGGCAACTCGCGTGCCCAATGCGCGGGCTAGACTGCTCTCGTGCTCGGAGAGTTCGCCGTGTTGGGTGAAGGCGGCTACATGGCTCGCGCCGTAAGGCGTGCCGCCGCTGCGAGTGTCCGTCAGGCCCGCTTCAGTGTACGGCAGGCCCACCAGGTACATGCCGTGGTGAAGCAGAGGCACCATCATGGACAGCAGCGTCGACTCCTGGCCGCCATGCAGCGTTTGGGTAGAGGTAAAGACCCCGGCGGGTTTACCGACCAGGGCGCCGGACATCCATAGTGCGCTCGTGCCGTCCAGAAAGAATTTGACGGGCGCCGCCATATTTCCGAAACGCGTCGGGCTGCCGAGGATCAAACCGCAGCATTCGACGAGATCATCATGGGTGGCGTACGGCGGCCCCACGTCCGGCACGGGAGGATCCAATCTTTGGGTGGTGGCGGTGATGGGAGCAACGGTGCGCAATCGTGCCTGCATGTTAGGCACAGCTTCAACGCCGCGGCAGATTTGTCGCGCGAGTGCAGCGGTGCTGCCTTGGCGTGAATAATACAGAACCAGTACTTCATTCATCGATGGACTTCCCTGGAATCACGCAAGATGGCGTGCCCGTGCAGCGCCGGCGCAACGGATTTAGTCAGGCTAAAACGTATATTGTATAACGGCGGCTCGTTTGACGGCTTTGGCGGCTATTGCTAGTGTCACTTAAAGCCTATGTCGCGGATCATTCTTGTCCTGGTCGGAGTTGCCTGCCTGCTTGGTTGCAGGACGGCGCCGCCCGTGCAGGAAATGAGCGACGCGCGGCAAGCCATTGTCGCCGCCGCCGCGGCGGGCGCCATCCGCGGCGGTTCACCGGAATACGATGCCGCTCAGGCAGCCATAGCCAGGGCGGAAGCGCACTTGCAGGCTCATGAGTACGGGCGAGCTCGTCTGGCTGCGCTGCAGGCCAAGCACCACGCCGCTGCTGCCGCGCTCGCCAACGCTCAGCACGCAGAAGCGCCGGTGCCTGTTCCGCACTAGGCTCCAAGCCGCGGCCAATTTTGATGGATGAGATGATCCGGCGCTTTCTGGTGATTGGGAAGGTGCAAGGCGTCTATTTCCGTCACAGCGCCCGGCTCGAGGCGAATCGCTTGGGGGTACGCGGCCTGGCACGTAATTTATCCGACGGATCGGTCGAAGTGCTGGCGCAGGGCAGTCAAGGCGCGGTGGATGCTTTGCGGCAGTGGCTGCAGCGCGGGCCTGCTCACGCGCGGGTCGACACGGTCCGCGAGTTCGATGCGCTCGACAGCGACCGCCCGCAAATACCGGCAGGATTCGAGGTTTTTTAGAAGCGCCACGCGCGCTGCCAGCGCTGCATGACCAAGGCGGGATACTTG
>JALYIH010000123.1 GCA_030775865.1 Pseudomonadota bacterium
CGCTGAGCGCGTTTAAGAAGAGGTAAGCGCCTCAGCTCACCGAGTTGAACGGCAAGGTGCCCAAGAGTTCCGCGGCGCCGTTCCACCCGACTTGAATCCCGATGCAGAACAGGAGAAAGGCTGACAGCCGCACCACGATGGTCGTGCCGGTGACGCCAATCCATTGGGCCAGGCGCGCCGAGTTTCGATAGAAGCCATAGATCAGCACCGACAACAGCGCGGTGGCCGCGAGGGTTGAGACGAAAAAGGCCAGCGAAGAGGCATGGAAACCGCTGGGGCGGCCCGCGCCCACGGAGATCGCCACCGAAATGGTGCCGGGACCTGTGGTCAGGGGCATGGTGAGCGGGTAGAACGCGAGGCGGCTGGGCGCGACATCGATGGAACGCGGTTCGGGCGTTTCGCTGCGGCGCTGTTCGGTCGCATCGGGGGCGTTGAGCATGCGCCATCCCGCCGCCGCGACAATGATGCCGCCGGCGACCCGCAATACCGGCAACGAGACGCCGAAGAATCCTAAGACATAGGCGCCGATGTACAGCGATGCGGCCACGATGGTGAAGGAATAGATCGCCACCCAGCGCGCGGTGAGCGCGCGAACTTTAGGCTCCAGTTCCCGAGTCGCGCCGAAGAAAATAAACGCGCCCGAGAGCGGGTTGACGATGGAGAACAGCGCGGTGAACGCCAGCAGAAAGGTCGAGAACGAGAGATCCATGGTGTAATCATTCTATCGAATCGGTCCCCAAGCCCTGACGAATTCGCGCAGCAGACCATCTTTGCGCTGGATAAGAAGGAAGGATGTGAGGGTCAAGGGCTTGAGGATTTCGTCGCCTCCAGAACGGCCTTCACCAGGGGTTGCGGCGAGTAGCCGGTGGCGTAGGGCGTGAGCCCTAAGCGCACGATGACCAATTGACGCGATTTGATGATGGCGACGTTCTGGCCGTCGTGACCGGACATCCAAAACGTATCCGCAGGGATGCCGAATGCCGCGTCCGGATTCACATGAGGGGTCGCGGCGTCCGATCCCCACAGCCAGGTTTGTCCCTGGCCGTACTGTCCGTCGGATGCCGCCACGGGCGTGGCCATCATTGCGACGTAGCCCGAGGGGAGTAATTCACGTCCCTGCCAAACACCGTCTTGCAGCAGAAACTGTCCATAGCGTGCCCAGTCGCGCGCAGTGGCATACATATAGGAGGAGCCGACCGGCGTGCCATGCTCATCCGGCTCGATGGTGGCGCTGGTGATGCCGAGCGGAGCAAAGAGCCGGGTGTTGATGAACCCTAAGATGTCCTCGCCCGCGGCATCTTGAGCGATGCGCGACAGAATCACGGCGGTGCCGCTGGAATAGTTCCACGCCTCGCCCGCCGGGTGCGCCAAGGGTTGCGCTCGAGCGAAGGCCGCCATGTCGGGCTGCAAATACAGCATGCCGGTCACGTCGGAAACCGCGCCATACGCTTCGTTCCACTGCAGACCGCTCGACATGGCGAGCAAGTCGGCGACGCGTATGTGTTCGCGGCCATCGGTGGCGCCGGGCCAGAGTCCTGCTTGATCGAGCTTAAGCTTGCCATCCTTGACCAGCATGCCGATGACCCCGGCCATCACGGTTTTCGTCATCGACCAGCCGAGCAAGGGGGTGCTGGCGGTAAACCCACGCGCATAGCGCTCGGCCACGATGCGCCCGTGGTCGACCACGACGATGGCGCGCACGCCTGAGCCTGCGAGCGCGTCATTTTCGAGCACGTGATCGACGGCGGCGTTCGTCTGGACGGTGCCGCCCTCCGGCCACAGCGCGGCGGATGTGGCGGCCGCTGCGGCGTTCGAGGCCACAGCCGCCGGCAGCGGCGCGGGCGCGGGCACGTGCATGGGACCGGGCTCAGCATCTATTTTGCCGTCCGGCGCGACGGTGCAGCCTTTGCCGGGATGCCACTGCGCCAATCCATTGCCGATAAATTTCAGAAACCCCGCGCGCACCACGCCCTGCTCGCTGTCCACCGACACCTGCATGAAGCGCAACAGCGCAATGCCGGGAGCTTGGACATCGATGCGCAGGACTTCTTCGGGATCGCGTCCGGCGAGAAACACATTGGAGCAGACGATCTTGGCGGAGTAGTTGGCACCTACCCTCAGGAGTGCCGGGGGCTTGAGCCACAACACCAGCACCAGGATCACGACAATCAGAAGCAAGGCGCCGAGGATTCTTCGCAGTATTTTCATTTTTACCAATTTACCAGTTGAGTTCGGCCATCAGGGCCGCGTAAGTATTGATGCCATCCCACAAATTCTGCAGCCGCAAGTTTTCGTTGGCGGCATGTTGGTTGTTGTCGTGATTGACGATGGGCAGACAAATGATGGGCGCGGAAAACACATCGGCGAACATGTACAAGGGCACGCTGCCGCCGGCCATGGGCAACACCACCACGGGAGCGCCGGCAGCCTTGGATGCGGCGCCGATGACGGCTTGCGCCGCGGGCGTGGACATGTCGGAACGCAGCGCCGGATAGCCCGCCTCCCAACTCAAGCGCAGGATGCGCGGATCGCTAAGACGGGTGGCAAGATCGGGTTCATCGCTCACCAGGGTCCAGCCATGCGCAATGAAGAAGTGCTCGACCGACGCGCGTACCGCGGCCGGGGATTGATCGGGAACCAAACGAAAGTCCAGCGAGATGACGGCATTCGTCGGAATGGCATTGGCCGCCGCTTCGCCCACAACGCCGGCGCGAATGCCGCGGACGTTGAGCGCGGGACGCATGATGCTGGCGGGCAACTCTTCGCTGCCCTCGGAGCGGCCGATCCCGAACTCGCGCTTCAAGGCATCGCCGACGGGTGGCAGGTTGCGCAGCGCGGCCTGCTCCGCGGGTGTGATGGCGCGCACGCCGTCGTGGAAGCCGGGAATGGTGATCCGTCCGTTCTCATCACGCATTTGCGCGATCAGCGTCGCCGCCATCGCGGCCGGGTTGGGCACCCAATTGCCGTAGTGGCCGTCATGCAAGGCGCGCAAGGGTCCGTAGACGGTGGCTTCCAGGGTCATGACCCCGCGCGCGCCGAAGTACACCATCGGCCGGCGCGTTTGATGCACCGGCCCATCGCCGATGAGAAATAAATCCGCGGCGAGCATGGTTTGATGGTCATGCAGCACTTGGGCCAGATGCGTCGAGCCGGCTTCCTCCTCGCCCTCCCAGAGAACCTTGATGTTGACCGAGGGGGGCGTGCGCGTGGCCTTGAGCGCGTCGTATGCGCTCAAGAAGGCTGCGATCGAAGCCTTGTCGTCGCTGACGGCGCGGCCGAAGAGGCGCCACTCCGGATCGAACGGCGGGGCGGCCTTTTTCCAGTCGACCTCGCGCGCAGATTCGGTCAAAGCTTGCTCGCGCATCACGGGCTGGAAGGGATCTGAACTCCATTGCGAAGGCGTCACCGGCTGGCCGTCGTAGTGGGCGTAGAACACCACCGTGCGCCTGGCATTCGGGACTTTGAGTGCGCCGAAGACGGCCGGCGGGGAACCCGCTCCGGTCGAGAGTTCGGACACCTCGAAGCCGCGCAGCTTCAGCGCCTCCTCGAGCGCATGGGCGGTCGCGACGATGCCGGCTGGATCCGCCGCCACGCTCCTCAAACGCGTCAGCATGTCAAGCTCGCCGACGATGGCGGCCTCGTGCGCCAGACGATATTGCTGAACCTGTGCTCGAAAATCCACGGCGCCGGCTTGCAGGGCGACCAAACCGATCAAACTGGAGGCGATACGGATGATGCAGTGCATTCTTCTTCTTCCCTTTGGACGTTCGCGGTTGCCTCAAGTATCTTAACAAGCTTGGGAAGGGGCACAGGACGAATGCCTCGGGATGTTCGAAGGAGCGGAATGCAAACTCTGAGATCTCTAGCTTTTGCCTTTGCCGTGGGCGTGGCGGTCTTCATAGGCTGCCTCGAAAGCGCGCGTGCGGCGCCCGCCGACCTGCAATTCAACCAAGTCGTGAATGATTTTGTGTTCGGCACCTTGGCGCTGTCGCCCACCACCGCGACCGGCATCGGCTACCACCGGCACCACGGCGCCGTGCTCGACGAGAAGCTCGAGGATTTCAGCCCGGCGGGGATCAAGGCCTCGCTCAACCTGCTGAGCGACATCGAAACGCGCATCGGCACGCTGGATGCAAAATCCTTCAACGCGGAGCAGCGCGCCGACATCGACATCATGCACGATGCCATCGAGGCGGCGCGGCTCGACATGCAGGACATCCAGAGCTACCGGCACAACCCGACGATGTACGTCGAACTCATCGGCAATGCCCTGTACACACCCTATGTGCTGCACTACGCCGCGGCGGACGAGCGGTTCAAGCACATCATCAAGCGCCTGAGCCTCATTCCGGCGTTGATCCGCCAGGCCGAGGAGAATCTGCAGGATGCGCCGGAGATCTGGAACAAGGTCGCGCGCGAGGAGAATGCCGGCAACATAGACCTGATCGATGGCGCGTTGCGCGCCAATTGCCCCGCCCCGCTGCTGAATGACTATTCGAAGGCGGCTGCGCCGGCACTCGATGCGCTGCGCGGTTTCAATATTTGGCTGGATACCGCGTTGTCGAAGAAAACCGCCGATTGGCGCTTGGGAAAGAAGCGCTACGCCAAGAAATTCAGCTTCGTGTTGGCGCCGGGCAAGACCCCGGAGGCACTGCTGAAGGAGGCGGAAGCGGATCTGGCCAAAACGCGCGATGAGATGGTGCAGCTGGCAGCTCCTAAGACCGTGGAACAGGCATTGGCCGACGTGGCGATTCACCATGCGACGCCCGCGACCTACATCCCGTCGGCCAGGCAGGCTTTGGCGACGGCCACTGCCTTCGTCAAGGCCAGGGATTTGGTGACGCTGCCG